>NZ_JBVIHJ010000022.1:118822-183128 GCF_055570355.1 Streptomyces sp. NPDC031225
ACCGGGGGGGAGGGGGAGACCCCCCCAAACAAAAGAGGAAGCCAGGGCGGACCCACCCCCCCCCCCCCCCCCCCCCCCCGGCCGTCGAACGATCGGTGCCGTCAGGCCACGATCAGAGAGATGCCGTACGCCACCGCCGCCGCGCAGGCCGCGAAGCAGACGTACGCGCCGGTGACCGCGAGGGTCGCCGATCCGCCCTGGGCCGTGGCCCTCTCCTGACGGGAGAGACCCATGATGCCGAGGGTGAACAGGGCCACGAGGCCCACGGTGACCACGAGGCTGACGCCGAAGACGGAGCCGAGCGCTTCCCAGTCGATTGTCATGGTGAGGCTTCCTTAACGCTGGGGTGCGGGCTCAGACGGCGGCCGGCGGGGCGGCCGGTTCCGTGACAGTGGCCGGGGCCGGGATGGTGGCCGTGAGGCCCTCGGGCAGCGTGCCCGTGGGCGGCGGGGTCACGGCGGCGATCGCCGTGGTCACCACGCCGGCCGGCTCGTCGGAGTCGATGACGTTCGACGCGTCCACGACCTCGCGCCGCGAGATCTTCCAGATGGCCGCGCTGGAGGCGATGAGGAAGACCGCCACCAGTGCCGTACCCCAGTCGCCGAGGTTGGTGACCGACTCGGCCAGGGCGCCCACCAGGGCCGCCGCCGGGAGCGTCAGGCCCCAGGCGACGAACATGCGGGTGGCCGTGGACCAGCGGACCACGCCGCCCTTGCGGCCGAGGCCCGCACCCATCACCGAACCGGAGACGGAGTGCGTGGTGGAGAGGGAGAAGCCGAGGTGGGAGGAGGCCAGGATGACGGTGGCCGCGCTGGTCTGGGCGGCGAAGCCCTGCTGCGGCTGGAGGTCGGTCAGGCCCGTGCCCATGGTGCGGATGATGCGCCAGCCGCCCAGGTAGGTGCCGAGCGCGATGGCGAGGCCCGCCGAGAGGATGACCCAGGTGGGCGGGTCGGAGTCGGGTGCGACGACGCCGCCTGCGACCAGGGCGAGGGTGATGATGCCCATCGTCTTCTGCGCGTCGTTGGTGCCGTGGGCGAGCGAGACCAGGCCGGCCGAGGCGATCTGCCCGGTCCGGTAGCCCTTCGCGGCGGCCTTGCCGTCGGCCTTCTTGCCCAGGGTGTACGAGAGGCGGGTGGCCAGCATGGCGGCGACGCCCGCGACGATCGGCGCGGCGACCGCCGGGATCAGGACCTTCGTGACGAGCGCGTCACCGTGGACCGCGCCCGTGCCCGCCGAGGCGATGGTGGCGCCGATCAGACCGCCCATGAGGGCGTGCGAGGAACTGGATGGCAGACCCACCAGCCAGGTCAGCAGGTTCCAGAGGATCGCGCCGACCAGGGCGGCGAAGATGACCTCGGGACGGATGCCGGTCTCGTCGACGAGACCCTTGGAGATCGTGTTGGCGACCTCCACCGAGAGGAAGGCGCCCACAAGGTTCAGCACGGCGGACATGGCCACCGCGACCTTGGGCTTGAGTGCACCGGTCGAGATGGTGGTGGCCATCGCGTTGGCGGTGTCGTGAAAACCGTTCGTGAAATCGAACGCGAGTGCGGTGATAACCACAATCGCGAGGATCAGCGAGAAGTTTTCCATTTACCCAGGCAATCGTTCGAAGTCATTGGTGAGTTGAACGTAAGTAACCTGGGTGAACGGAAGATGAACTGAACAGGGCCGCACGGTGACCGGAGTGGGCGTCTCTTGCTACGCCGTACGCCCCGGACCCCATGCGGCCCATGTGTCTCAGGGCTACGACCCCCGGGCGAACTTCTTCAGCCGGCTCGCGGACCCGTTGAAGAGATTCTGGTCACCCGGCAGGCCGCCCTTGTTGTCGTACTGCCAGAACGTCCAGAACGACCATCCGACAGGCAGGGCACCCGCGTCCGCCGAGTGGTAGCGGGCCACCCACAGCGCGTGGTTCGAGGCGAAGGCGCCACTGCCGCCCGTGCAGGCGTTCCACCAGTGGGCGGTCGTGTAGATCACCGGACGGCGGCCGGTGAGCCGCCGCACCTCGTCGCTGAACGACATGATCCAGGCGACCATGCCTGCCCGGCTCAGGCCGTAGCACTTGTGCTTCCTGTCGTACGGGTTGTATTCGATGTCGAGCGCGGGCGGCAGCGTCCAGCCGTCCCCGGACCAGGAGCCCCCGTTGCGCACGAGGTACGCGGCCTGGGCCCTGCCCGACGACCTGTCCGGCAGCGCGAAGTGATACGCCCCGCGGATGATGCCCGCGGCGCGCGCGCCGTCGTACTGCTCTGCGAAGTGCGGGTTGCGGTAGTCGGTCGACTCGGTCGCCTTGATGTAGACGAACTCGGCGCCTTTGGCCCTGGCCTTCGGCCAGTCGACGTTCTTCTGGTGCGACGAGACGTCGTGCCCCTTGGGCAGGCCCGCCGCCGACGCCGGCGCCCCGGCGAGCGCCATGCCGCCCACGGTGAGAGCGGCCACGGACACGGCCAGAGCGCGGGTTCGATGACGGGCTGGTGTGCGGTCACGGGCCATGTGTCCCCCGGAAATGGCGTCGCGCAGAACAAAGCCCAGACAGTACTGGAAGGAAGTCGTATTACGGGTGATCTGAGCACAAGCACCAAGAGAGACATGCGTATACCGACATGAGGCCTTTCGGAGGCGGGGCATCCGCCCCGAACAGCCCCGGCCCGAGGCGGCCCGGCACCGCGGGCTGGCAGGATCGCGGCATGGCCGAGGAGCAGCAGGAACCGCGGGACGTACGAGGCGCCGAGTCGTGGGGGACCGGCGTGCGCGCCGACGAGGCCGACGCCTGGGAGGAGTTGGTCGCCACGGCCCGCCGTACCGTCTCCGACGGCCTGGTCGTCGGCACCTCCGGCAACGTCTCGGTGCGCGTCGGAGACACGGTCCTGGTCACGCCGTCGGGCGTACCCTACGGCCGCCTCACGCCGGACGACATCACAGGCGTCGACCTCGACGGACGCCAGGTCCTCGGCAGCCTGGTCCCCACGAGTGAACTCCCCATGCATCTGGCCGTCTACCGCAGCACCGACGCCCGCGCGGTCGTCCACACCCACGCGGTGCACGCCACGGCCGTCTCCACCCTGGTCCCCGAACTCCCGGCGATCCACTACATGGCCGGCGCGCTCGGCGGACCCGTCCGCGTCGCCCCGTACGCCACCTACGGCACCGACGAGTTGGCCGAGAACATGCTCCACGCCCTCGCCGACCGCTCGGCCTGCCTCCTCCAGAACCACGGCACGATCGCCTACGGCGCCACCCTCACCCAGGCCTACGACCGCACGGCCCAACTGGAATGGATGTCCCACCTGTGGCTGACGGCCCGCTCCCTACCAAACCTGACCCCCAACCTCCTGACGGAGGAACAGGTGGCGGAGGCGGGGGAGCGGTTGCGGGGGTACGGGCAGCGGGGGTGAAGGGGTGGCCGGTCGCGCAGTTCCCCGCGCCCCTGGGGAGTTGCGGGCACCCGCGTGCGGGGGGACTGCGCCGCATGCTGCCGGTCTGCGGCCGCGGGCCCGTGGTGGCCGGTCGCGCAGTTCCCCGCGCCCCTGGGTGGGGACGGTGTACGGACCTTTGGACGCGTACGGCGTGCAGGGGGCGGGGTGGGGGGTGTCCGCCCGCAGCGGCCGGCGTCCGGAACCGAGCACTGCTCAAGAAACCGAGCCGCCGGACCGAGGACGGACACCCCCCACCCCGTCCCCGACCCACCCACCGAACCCGAAGCGATTAGGGGCGCGGGGAACTGCGCAAAAAACGCCCGCCCCCACCGAACCCGCACAGGCACCCGCACTCGCCCACTGGCCCATCCCCGCCCGCACCGCGACACTGAAAGGCGTGCGCAGTGTCAAAGCGACGGCCGCCGCCGTCACCGCAGCCCTGGCAGCCGGCGCGGCCGGAATCGTCGCCGGGAGGATCGCAGGCGACGCCGGACTGAAGGCACCACCGGGCCGCCCGCTGCCCGGCGAACCCCGGCTCACCGTGCACGCCACGGCGGCCGGCCGCATCGCCCTCACCCGCGACCTCGCCGCCCTGCGCCCCGGCACCTACGGCCTCCTCGGCGACGCCTCCCACGCGACAGTGGGCCCCGTCCTCGCAGAGGAGCACCACTCCGCCGACACGGTCGTCCGCCGCCTGGAACGCGTCACCCACGGCACCCTGAGCCCCGGCGACAAGGTCTGGCTCACCCCGAACGCCTACGTCGGCGACCCGAAATCCGCCCTCGGCATCGACCACACCGACGTCGACCTCCCCGGCGAACTCGGCCCGCTGCCCGCCTGGTTCGTCCCCGGCGCACGGGACACCTGGGTCATCACCGTCCACGGCCTCGGCTCGACCCGCGAACACGCCCTGAACATCCTGGAGTTCCTGCACCACCACCGCTTCCCGGTCCTCGCTCCCGCCTACCGTGGCGACGAAGGCGCCCCCCGCCCGCCAGACGGTCTGAACCACTTCGGTGAGACCGAGTGGCGAGACCTGGACGCGGCGATGCGCTACGCCGTCAGCCACGGCGCTCGCCAACTCGTGCTGCACGGCTGGTCCGTCGGCTCCACGATGGCCCTGCGCGCCGCCGCCCGTTCCGGCCTGCGTGACCGCGTCAAGGGGCTGGTCCTGGACTCCCCGGTCCTCAGCTGGGAGCTGGCCCTGCGCGCACTCGCCGCCGCCCGCCACACCCCCGGCGTCCTCCTCCCGCTCGCGGTACGCGCGGCACAGGGCCGCGCCGGCCTGCCCAGCGACGACACGGGCCTGTACACCGACCCCACGACCACCGACCACACCGCCACCACCACCGCCCCCGCCGACCGGACCGACGCCGGCCTCACTCACGACAGGCCCCCGCCGCCGACGCTGATCTTCCACGGCCCGGACGACACGGTCGCCCCCTGGGACCTGTCCCGTCGTCTCGCCGCCACCTACGCCGACCGGATCACCCTCCACACGGTCCGTCAGGCCCCGCACGCGGCGATGTGGAACGCCGACCCCGGCGCCTATGAAGAGGCACTTCGCCGCTTCCTCACCCCTTTGATGTGACATCCCGGCACCCCAGCGGCACCCCAGCGGCGCCGCAGCGACACCCCGGTTCCGCAGGTTCCGTTTAAGCGCGTACTACTGGCCTGATCTCGGTGTATGCCCCTCCGCGCGGCCCCGGCCCTGGCCCTGCCCGTGGCCCGCGGTGACATTCCGTTTGGGTTTTCGGACCGTCAACCGGAAGACTGCACCCGTGACGTCCCGTATCCCGCGCGACTCCAGGCTCCGACTCGTCCGCCCGCGACCCCTGGCCGCCGCCCCCTCAGCCGTGAACCAGCGGCGCCCACGCCGCCCCGCGCCGCGCCCGCCGGAAGGCACCCCGGCGCCCGCGGTACTGGCCAGAATGGCGCGCTCCGGTCTGGCCGACGCGGCCCGCGTCGCCCACTGGGCCGACGACGCCCTCCGCCCCGGCGGAGACGGCAAGGGCACCCTCTCCGACGAGACAGCCGCGCGCGCGGCGGAGGCCCTCGGCCTGACCGCGGCCAGGATCCGCGCCGCCTGGGACACCGCCCGCCTCGCCGGACTGGTCGAGGTGCACGGCGACACCGCACGCCCCGGCTGGCGGCTGCGCGCCTGGGACCGTGACGACAGCGCCGTACTGCGCGGCTGGGTCGCGCTCTTCGACGCATGGTCGCTCGCCTTCCCCGAACCCACGGACCGCGAGCCCGCCGCCGTCGCCGAGGTCGTCTCGGCCATGCCCCAGGTGCTCTCCTTCCTTCAGCTGTCCGCCGGGCCCGTCCCCGTCGAGCAGCTTCTGGACCTCCTGGAACAGCGCGTCACCGAACTGCGCACTGCCCGCTGCGAGATCCCCTACGGTCCCCAGCCGGAACCGGAGACCGAGGCGGCTGCCCCGCAGGACGCCCCCCTGGCCCCCCTCCTCGACTGGGCCCTGCGCGCCCTCGCCTCCGTCGGCGCCCTGACCTACGGCGACGGCCAGGCCACCCTCACCCCGCTCGGCAGCTGGGCGGTGTGGGTCAAGCTGGAGCAGATCTGCGTCGCCGCGCAGAGCCCCGCCGGCAACATCGAGGTCGCCGCCGACGAGATGCTCCGCGGCTGCGCCCAACTGCGCCCCAACGCGGCCCGCGCCGAGTACCGGGCCTGGCTCGCCGCCCGCCCCGTCGGCAGTGCCGTCACCGAACTGCTCGGCGCGGCCCGCGGCGACGACGCCCTGCTGCGCGGCCTCGCCTTCGAGGCCCTGCGTGTGGTCGGCGCCCCCGCCGAGCCGGACGTCCGCTCCGTGGCCGACGAGCCCACCCTGCGGCCGTACGCCCTGCTGTGGCTGGCCGAGCACGAGGGCGTCGACCCGGAGGACGCCCACGAGGTCCTCACCCGCGAGGAGGCCACCTGGCTGTGGGTCGACACCGCGGCCGCCGTCGCCGACCACGGCGAGGCCCCGATGCTGGTCCGGCACCTGGAGTCCGCGCTCCAGCCCACCGTCCACGCCCTCCTGAACGAGGTCCGGGCCGTGGGCCACCCGCGCACCGTGCAGGTCCTGGTCGCCCTCGCCGCAGCCCACCCCGACCCGGCCCTCGCCAAGGCCGTACGCCGTGCCGCCTTCCAGGTGCACACCGGCGGCAGTTAGAGGCCGCGCTCAGCCCGCCGTCTCTGGGGCGTACGTCCCGAAGCTCCACACGTTGCCCTCGGCGTCCCGGGCCATGTAGTCCCGGGAGCCGTAGTCCTGGTCCGTCGGGGGCATCAGGATCTCCGCGCCGTGCTCCACGGCACGGCGATGATGTGCGTCGACGTCGTCCACGACGACGTAGACCCCGGACGGGCCCGCGTCCTTCATCACCTTGTCGTAGACGCTGCCGGTGCCCTTGGAACCGAGCATCACCGCCCCGTTGCCCTGTACCAGCTCGGCGTGTGCCACCAGGCCGTCCTCGCCCTCGTACACCGCGAGTTCGGTGAATCCGAAGGCCTCCGTGAGCTGCTTGACCGCCGCCCTGGCGTCCGCGTACCGCAGGGTCGGGTAGATGCTGGGGCGCCCACCGCTTGTGCCTGTCATGCCGATCACTCCTTTGTGATCAGAAAACCGGGGAATCCATTCACGGCCCAGTCTGGCAGCGACCACTGACAACCGCCTCTGAGCAGGGCGGACGGTTCAGCGGAAGGTGTCGCACCGAGCCATGTCCCCGGTCCGGTAGCCCTCCCTGAACCACTGCTGGCGCTGCTGCGCCGACCCGTGCGTCCACGTCTCCGGCGTCACCCGCCCCTGGAACCGCTCCTGGATCCGGTCGTCGCCCACGGCCGCCGCCGCGTCCAGGCCGTCGGTGATGTCGGCCTCGGTCAGGCTCGTGATCAGCGGCCGCCCGGTCGACTCGTCCTTCGTCGTGGTGGCGTGGTGGGCCCATACCCCGGCGTAGCAGTCGGCCTGCAGCTCCACCTTCACCGAGCTGCTGTCCGCGCCCGTACCGCCGTCCTGCGACCGGCTCAACGTGCCCGTCAGGTCCTGCACGTGATGGCCGTACTCGTGCGCGACGACATAGGCCTGGGCGAACGGCCCTCCGCTCGCCCCGAACTTCGACCGCAGTTCGTCGAAGAACTCCAGGTCCAGATAGACCTTCCGGTCGCCGGGGCAGTAGAAGGGCCCCACCGCCGAGGTCGCCGACCCGCACGCGGTACCGACCTGCTGACTGAAGAAGACCGTGGGGGAGGCCGTATAGCCGGCGCGGCGGCGCTCGAACTCCTGGTCCCAGTAGTCCTGCACGCTGTTGACCACCGCCACCATCCGGCAGTCGTCCCGGGTGTTCACGTCCTGCCCGGTACGGCAGTTCTGCTCGACCTCGGTCAGGCCCGACGCGGTGGCCGCTGGCTGTGCACTGCCGTCGGTGAGGCCGAGCTGGTCCGGCCCGACCCCGAGGAACAGCCCCAGCACCAGCGCGATCAGTCCGACGACACCGCCGCCGACGGTGGCCCGGCCGCCCGGGATGCGGCTGCCCCGCACGTCCTGCACCTCGGAGGTGTCCAGCCTGGCATCGTCGTCGAACTGCATGCGGACTCCGCCCTCTGCGCGCACCGGCCCCTGCAGGGCATCTTCGCCCGGCCGCCCGTCCCCGGCCTCGGACATACACCCGGACGAGGGACGGCGACCCGGACCGATCGGATGCCCGCAGGGAGACCAACCGAACACCCGAACGCAGAAAAAGTGCTTGCACGGCCCCGTTAGACTTGGCCCATGGCCATTCTCCTCGCGCATTAGACGGCGGGAACGTCCTCAGCCGCCCATCCCGCCACCAACCCGCCCTGGAGTCTGTCCGTGATCTCCGCCTCCGGTATCGAGCTGCGCGCCGGCGCCCGAGTCCTCATCGAGTCCGCCACCTTCCGGGTCGCCAAGGGCGACCGCATCGGCCTGGTCGGCCGCAACGGCGCGGGGAAGACCACCCTGACCAAGTGCCTCGCAGGCGAGGGCATCCCCGCCGCGGGCCAGATCACCCGGTCCGGTGAGGTCGGCTACCTGCCCCAGGACCCCCGCACCGGCGACCTCGACGTGCTCGCCCGGGACCGGATCCTCTCCGCGCGCGGGCTCGACGTCCTGCTGAAGAAGATGCGCGACAACGAACAGCGCATCGCCAACGGCAGCGGCGCCACCCGGGAGAAGGCGATGCGGCAGTACGAGCGCCAGGAGACCGAGTTCCTCACCAAGGGCGGGTACTCCGCCGAGGCCGAGGCCTCCACCATCGCCGCCGCGCTGAACCTCCCCGACCGGGTACTGGGCCAGCCCCTGCACACCCTCTCCGGTGGTCAGCGCCGCCGTATCGAACTGGCCCGGATCCTCTTCTCCGACGCCGACACGCTGCTCCTCGACGAGCCGACCAACCACCTCGACGCCGACTCGATCATCTGGCTGCGCGACTACCTCAAGTCGTACCGCGGCGGCTTCATCGTGATCTCCCACGACGTCGACCTGGTCGAGACGGTCGTCAACAAGGTCTTCTACCTGGACGCCAACCGGGCCCAGATCGACGTCTACAACATGGGCTGGAAGCTCTACCAGCAGCAGCGCGAGGCCGACGAGAAGCGCAGGAAGCGCGAGCGGCAGAACGCCGAGAAGAAGGCCGCCGCCCTGCACTCGCAGGCAGACAAGATGCGCGCCAAGGCCACCAAGACGGTCGCCGCCCAGAACATGGCCAAGCGCGCCGACCGGCTGCTCGCCGGACTCGACGCGGTGCGCCAGCAGGACAAGGTCGCCAAGCTGCGCTTCCCCGAGCCCGCGCCCTGCGGCAAGACCCCGCTGATGGCGGAGGGCCTGTCGAAGTCGTACGGCTCGCTGGAGATCTTCACCGACGTCGACCTGGCCATCGACAAGGGCTCACGCGTGGTCATCCTGGGCCTCAACGGCGCGGGCAAGACCACCCTGCTGCGCCTGCTCGCCGGGACCGAGCAGCCGGACACCGGCGCGGTCGTGCCCGGACACGGTCTCAAGCTCGGCTACTACGCCCAGGAGCACGAGACCCTCGACCCCGAGCGCACGGTCCTGGAGAACATGCGGTCGGCGGCCCCCGACCTCGACCTCGTCGAGGTGCGCAAGACGCTCGGCTCGTTCCTGTTCTCCGGTGACGACGTCGACAAGCCGGCCGGGGTCCTCTCCGGCGGCGAGAAGACCCGTCTTGCGCTCGCCACCCTGGTCGTCTCCTCGGCGAACGTACTGCTCCTCGACGAGCCCACCAACAACCTCGACCCGGCCAGCCGCGAGGAGATCCTCGGCGCGCTGCGCACCTACAAGGGCGCGGTCGTCCTGGTGACCCACGACGAGGGCGCCGTCGAGGCGCTCCAGCCGGAGCGGATCATCCTGCTCCCGGACGGCGTCGAGGACCTGTGGGGCGCCGACTACGCGGATCTGGTCGCCCTGGCCTGATCGAAAGCGTGCCCCAGCAGCACCCCACGACATGATCCAGACGTGCTCCACGACGTGATCCAGGTCGTGATCCACGGCGTATGGATCATTCGGCCGATCCGTGATCCATCATCTGTGTGAGATCTCCTCGTACCGAGGTGTGTCCTACATCCATTTCGCGGCCGGGTCCTTTATCGACAAGGGCCCGGCCGTCGCACGTCTCTGACCTGGTACTTCACAAAAGAACCCGTTCGGCGGTACGAACGCATCTGCGTGGAATCACAGATTCCGTATGTGGGGACTCGCTCCTGTCGTCAAAACCATGTCTTACGGACCTTGCCGAATGGGTGGCCATGAACGCCTGGAGGGGTGATCATGAGGGGACCAGAGCGCACTTCGCATGAGGAGGCACGGGTGGCCGAGACTCTGAAGAAGGGCAGCCGGGTAACCGGCGCCGCGCGCGACAAGCTCGCGGCAGACCTTAAGAAGAAGTACGACTCCGGTGCGAGCATTCGGGCGCTGGCCGAAGAAACCGGCCGCTCGTATGGCTTCGTGCACCGGATGCTCAGCGAATCGGGCGTCACGCTTCGTGGGCGTGGCGGAGCGACGCGGGGCAAGAAGGCCGCATCGTCCTGAACCGGGCGGCCCATCGGCTTCGATGGTGACCACCCGGTCGGTCAACCGACCGGCCGGGTGGTTACTGTGCAGTCACTTAGCAATGCTCTGCTGACCGCACGCATCGGAGGCGCCCCATGGCTACGTCCACTCAGGATGGCCAGGAACTCGTTCCCCTGCTCGACAAGGACGGCGTACGGCTCACCGTCGAGGACTCCCTCGCCACGGTGACGCTGACCAACCCGGCCAAACGCAACGCGCAGAGCCCCGCTCTGTGGCGAGCGCTCGCCGAGGCGGGCCGGCTCGTGCCGGGCTCCGTCCGTGTGGTGGTGCTGCGCGGTGAGGGCAAGTCCTTCTCCGCGGGGCTCGACCGGCAGATGTTCACGCCCGAGGGGATCGAGGGCGAGCCGTCGTTCATCGACCTCGCCCGCAGTGGTGACGCCGAGATCGACGCCGCCATCGCGGAGTTCCAGGAGGGCTTCACCTGGTGGCGGCGCAGTGACGTCGTGTCCATCGCCGCCGTACAGGGGCATGCCATCGGGGCGGGTTTCCAGCTCGCCCTCGCCTGTGACCTGCGCGTCGTCGCCGACGACGTGCAGTTCGCCATGCGCGAGACCAGCCTGGGCCTGGTTCCCGACCTCACCGGCACCCACCCTCTGGTGGGCCTCGTCGGTTACGCCCGGGCGCTGGAGATCTGCGCCACCGGGCGCTTCGTCACGGCCGGGGAGGCGGTGAGCACCGGCCTCGCCAACGTCGCCGTCCCCCTGGACCAGCTCGACGGTGCCGTACGCGAACTGGCGGCGGCGCTCCTGTCCGCCCCCCGCGATGCAGTCATCGAGACCAAGGCGCTGCTGCGGGGTGCCCAGGACCGCACCTACGACGAGCAGCGCGGCGCCGAGCGGGCGGCTCAGACACGCCGGCTGCGGGATCTGGCCGGCGTCGGCGAGTAGGTCCTCAGACCTCCACGGCCGTCACCAGCACCGCCACCGTCGGACGGTCCGACAGCGCCTCACCCACGGCGGCGCGGACGTCCCGGGCCACGTCCAGGGCCCGGCGGCCCGCGCCCGCCGCCAGTTCCACGCGGACATGGCGGCGCGCAAGGGAGCCGTTCCCGGTCTCCCGCTCCCCGATGTGCACCGGGCGCCCCAGCAGCCCGGTCAGCCGGACCGCACCGGGGACCGCCAGCGCGGCCGCGGCGGCGAGGGCCTCATCACCCGGGCCCGCCTGTGCGGGTCGTGGCGGCTCGGGCCGCCATACGGGAGACGGCCCGGCGTCCGCGTCCAGCAGGGCCGTCACCCGCAGGTCCACCGCGCCGAGCTCCAGCCCCAGCAGGTCGGCCGCCGCCCGCGCGAGTGCCGTGCGCAGCAGCTCCGACGTCACCGGCAGCGGCTCGGCGGGCGTCGCCTCGAACTCCGCGGTCAGCCGCAGCGGGCCGGGCGGCAGCGCGCCGGGCGGCGGCGGTACGACGGGCTCATACGTGTCCTGCGGATCGGCGAGACCGGTCCGCAGCACGCCCAGCCGTACGTCCCGCAGGCCTTCCACGGCGACCCGCACCACCGCGTGAGCCGCCTCCTCCGAGATCCACGCCCCCTCGCGCGGCCCGCCCAGGGGCAGCAGCCGCCCCGGTCCGAGGTGATGCCGTACCGCCCGCGTCCACTGATCCGCCGTCATTCCTCCAGCCTGCCGCATCTCCGGCGCGCGATCGCGCAACCGCACTTACGGTGGTCGAAGGACGATGACCGGAAAGGATGGACGGCGATGACCGACATGACGCAAAGCCCCGAGGTGGAGACGTCCGCGCAGCCCCGCAAGGCCATCAAACGCGGCGGCGGCGACCCGGCGACACGAGGGCGGACCACCATCGCCGACGGTGTCGTGGAGAAGATCGCCGGGCTGGCGGCACGCGACGTCCTCGGCGTGCACGCGATGGGCAGCGGGCTGAGCCGCACCTTCGGGGCCGTACGGGACCGGGTGCCCGGCGGTTCGAAGTCCGCCACACGCGGGGTCAAGGTGGAGGTCGGCGAGGTGCAGACCGCGCTCGACCTGGAGATCGTCGTCGACTACGGCGTCTCGATCGCCGACGTGGCCCGCGCGGTGCGGGAGAACGTGGTCGCGGCGGTGGAACGGATGACCGGCCTGGAGGTCGTCGAGGTCAACATCGCGGTGAGCGACGTGAAGCTGCCCGACGAAGAGGACGAGGAGCCGGAGACCCGGCTCCAGTAGCCGGACCATACCTTCGGGGACCTTAAGGAGCGCACGATGAGCATGGCCGTGGTCGGCATGATCGCCGGCATGGCGCTGGGATTCGCCGGGTATTTCGGCGGGTTCGGTGCCTTCCTGCTGGTGGCGGCGCTGGGCGCCATCGGCTTCGTCGTCGGCCGGTTTCTGGAGGGGGACCTGGAGGTCGGCGACATCTTCCGCACTCGTGACGACCGGCGTGACCGGCGGCGATGACGGCCGTGAGCAGTGAGGCCGGTGCGGCGGGTGAACTCCGTGGACCTCTGACTGCCGCCGCCGTCCCACCGGGTGAGCGGGGCGCGACCCGAATCGCCGACCGCGTGGTCGCGAAGGTCGCCGGACAGGCGGCCCGCGAGGCGCTCGGAGACCTTCCGGCCGAGGCCGCGCCCCCTTCCGCCACCGTCACGGTCCACCACGGCACCGCCCGTATCCGCATGCACCTCGAACTGGCCTACCCGTCCGACATCGGAGAGCGTTGCCGCGCGGTGCGTCAGCAAGTGGTCGAGCGGGTAGTCGCGTTGGTGGACATGGAGGTGTCGGAGATCGCCGTCCAGGTGGAGCGGCTGCATCCGGCACAGGCGTACGGCGCGGCACAGGGGAGGACGCGATGAGCGAGCCCCAGGGCTCCGAGGGCACCACACAACGACTGCCGGTCATCGAGCGGGCGGCGGAACCGGACGGGCGCGGCCAGTCCGCGTCGGCCGCCGCGTACGGACCACCACCCCTCCTGGAGGGCGGGGCGGGCGGCGGACGCCGCTTCTGGTCGGCGCGCAGGGTCCCGGCGGGCATCGTCGCCCTGCTGCTCCTGCTCGTCGCCGGTCTCTTCCTGTACGACATCGCGGCCGTCCGGGCCGACCGTCCCGCGATGCACTGGCGCCGCGAACTCTCCCGCCAGCTCGCCGAGCGCCCCCTGGACGACCCCTGGGTCCTGGTGGGTGCGGGCGTCGCCGCCGCTCTGGGCCTGTGGCTGGTCCTGCTGGCCGTCACACCCGGTCTGCGCGCCGTCCTCCCGATGCACCGCACCCACTCCGACGTCCGCGCCGGCCTCCACCGGCACGCGGCCGCCATGGTGCTGCGCGACCGCGCCATGGAGGTCGCCGGAGTCCAGTCCGCCCAGGTACGGATGAGCCGGACGAAGGCCGACGTCCGCGCGGTCTCCCACTTCCGCGAACTGGACGACGTACGCGCCGACTTGGACGTGGCGCTCACCGAGGCGATCAGGGCACTGGGCCTGGCCCGGCCCCCGGCGCTGTCGGTGCACGTGGCACGGACGACCAGGAAGGGCTGAGGCCGATGCTCAGGACCGTCAACCGCGTACTGATCGGCCTGGTGGGCCTGGTACTGCTCGTCGTGGGCGGCTCGGTGCTCGCCGTGGGCCTCGGCCTGAACCCGCCGTCCTGGTGGATCCACGACGGCAGGCACGACGTGCTGCTGAGCGACGCGGAGCGCACCCGCTGGAACGGCGACGCCTGGTGGTGGCCCACGGTCATCGCCGCCCTGGCTCTCGTGGTGCTCCTGACCCTGTGGTGGCTCACCGCGGTGCTCCGCAGGCGACGGCTCACCGAGGTACGCGTCAACACCGGCGACGGCGAGGGCGCGCTCCTGAGGGGCCGCGCCCTGGAAGCCGTACTGGCGGGCGACGCGGGGCAGTTGGACGGCGTCCAACGGGCCCAGGTCGGCCTGACCGGCCGCCCCGACGCCCCGGAGACCCACGTACGCCTCCTGCTGGAACCGCATGTGGACCCGGCGGAGGCCCTGCACCACCTGACGACACAGGCCCTGACCCACGCCCGTGATTCGGCGGGGCTGGAGTCGCTTCCGGCGGAGGTCCGCATGACCGGCGTCAAGCACAAGGCGGAAAGGGTCAGTTAAGGGTATTCAGGGGCGCGGGGCTGTATCGATTTGCGGCTCCGCCGCGTGGGCGCGACAAGCCCCCACCGGCCGGCAGCTAGAACCCATGCCGCATCCCCCCGTCCACGGGCAACATGACCCCGGTCAAATAGGACGCAGCCGGCGACAACAAAAATGCCGCCGCCCGCCCGAACTCCTCGGGCGTCCCGTACCGCCGCAACGGAATCCGGGACTCGTTCGCGGCCCGGGTGGCCTCCGGGTCCGCGGACAGCCCGTCCAGCTCGCGCACGCGATCCGTGTCGATCCGGGACGGCAGCAGCCCCACCACCCGGATGCCCCGCGGCCCCAGCTCGTCGGAGAGGGACTTGGCGAACCCGGCGAGACCGGGCCGCAGCCCGTTCGAGATGGTCAGCCCGGGAATCGGCTCGTGCACCGACGCCGACAGGACGAAGCCGATGACGCCCCCGGCGTCGAGCTCCGCCGCGGCCGCCCGGGCCAGCCGGACCGCTCCCAGGAACACGGACTCGAACGCGGTCTGCCACTGCTCGTCGGTGTTGTCCGCGACGAAACCGGGCGCGGGCCCGCCGACGCTGATCAGCACCCCGTCGAACCGCCCGAAGTGCTCCCGCGCCGCGGCGATCAGCTGCTCCGGCGCCGACGGATCGGCGTTGTCGACGGCCACCCCGACGGCGT
The DNA here is from genome assembly GCF_055570355.1 of Streptomyces sp. NPDC031225. Taxonomy (NCBI): domain Bacteria; kingdom Bacillati; phylum Actinomycetota; class Actinomycetes; order Kitasatosporales; family Streptomycetaceae; genus Streptomyces; species Streptomyces sp. NPDC031225. Next base: position 134,061 of record NZ_JBVIHJ010000022.1, read on the forward strand.
TCGGCCCCAGCTCGGCCGCCGCGGCGACCGCCCGCTTCTCCTCCCGGCCGGTCAGCACGACCTTCGCCCCGTCGGCGACCAGCTCGCGCGCGGCCGCGTTGCCGAGCCCGCGGGTCGCTCCGGTGACGACGTACACACGGTCCTTCAGTCCAAGATCCATGGCCCCTATCCTGCCTCCTCGCCCTCGTACAGGGTGAGGGCGGTGTTCACCAGTCCGATATGGCTGAACGCCTGCGGGAAGTTGCCGAGCTGGACGTCGGCCGCCGGGTCGTACTGCTCTGACAGCAGGCCCACGTCGTTGGCCAGGCCCAGCAGCCGTTCGAACAGGTCCCGCGCCTCCTTCGTGCGGCCCGTCATGTGCAGGGCGTCGGCGAGCCAGAACGAGCACACGAGGAACGTGCCCTCGCCCCCCGGCAGCCCGTCCACGGGCGTCTCCTCGGCGCTGTACCGCCGTACGAACCCGCCGTGGTCCAGCTCCGCGCGGACCGCGTCGATGGTGCCCACGACCCGCGGGTCGTCGGGCGGCAGGAAGCCGACGCGGGGGATCAGCAGCAGGGACGCGTCGAGTTCGCGCGAGCCGTAGTACTGGGTGAAGGTGTTGCGTTCGGGGTCGTAGCCCTTCTCGCACACCTCGCGGTGCACCTCGTCGCGCATCGCCCGCCAGCCGTCCGGGTCGCCGCGCAGCTCGGGGTACTCCTCCAGGGTGCGCACGGCCCGGTCGGCGGCGACCCACACCATCACCTTCGAGTGGACGAAGTGCTGCCGGCCGCCGCGCACCTCCCACAGCCCCTCGTCGGGCTGCCGCCACACCTCGCGCAGGAACTCCAGGAGCGCGCACTGCAGGGACCACATGTGCGCCTTGGGCGGCAGACCCGAGCGCCGGGCCAGCGACAGCGAGTCCATGACCTCGCCGTACACGTCCAGTTGGAGCTGGTTGACGGCCTCGTTCCCGATGCGTACGGGCTTCGAGCCGCCGAAGCCCGCCAGCCACGGCAGTTCGGACTCGGGCAGCCGGCGCTCGCCCGCGAGGCCGTACATGATCTGCAGGTCGGCCGGGTCGCCGGCGACCGCGCGCAGCAGCCAGTCGCGCCAGGCCCCGGCCTCCTCCTGGTAGCCGCAGGACAGCAGGGCGCCCAGGGTGAGGGTCGAGTCGCGCAGCCAGCAGTAGCGGTAGTCCCAGTTGCGGACCCCGCCCAGCTCCTCGGGCAGCGAGGTCGTGGGGGCGGCGACGATGCCGCCGGTGGGGGCGTAGGTGAGGGCCTTGAGGGTGATCAGGGAGCGGACGACGGCGTCCCGGTGGGGGCCGTCGTAACGGCACCGGGCCGCCCAGGCCTGCCAGTCGGCGACGCTGGCCCGCAAGGTCTCGTACGGGTCGATCAGCGGCGGGCGGGGTTCGTGCGAGGGGTGCCAGGTGAGGACGAAGGCGACCTTCTCGCCCGCCTCCACCGTGAACTCCGAGTGCGTACCGAAGTCCTCGCCCCAGGTGCGCACGGCGGGCTCGCTGCGCAGCCACACCGAGTCGGGCCCCGCGATCGCCACCCGGTGGCCGTCGGAGCGGCGCATCCACGGCATGACCGAACCGTGGTCGAAGCGGAGCCGGAGGGTGCTGCGGACGGTCACCTTCCCGCGCAGCCCCTCGACGACGCGTACGAGGTCGGGGGCGAGGTCGCGCTGCGGCATCAGGTCGGTGACCCGCACCGCGCCCTCGTCGGTCTCCCACTCGGTGTCCAGCACGAGAGTGTCGGGGCGGTAGCCGCGCCTCGTGCACCGGTCGGCGTTGGCGGGAGCGATCCGCCAGTGGCCGTTCTCCTCGTCGCCGAGCAGCCTGGCGAAGCAGGCCGCCGAGTCGAAGCGGGGCAGGCACAGCCAGTCCACGGAACCGTCCATGCCGACCAGGGCCGCGGTCTGTTCGTCGCCGATGAGGGCGTAGTCCTCGATACGGGGGTGCACGCAGTGCGGGTTCCCGGCTGGTCACGGGGCCAATCAGGGGTGCGGCCGGGGGAGTGACGCCGTGGTGCCGGAGAAGATCACCCCCCCCCGGGCGCGCCGGGGTCTGGTTCAGCACCCACAGGCCGATCAGTGTCGCCGGCGCCCGTCGCCGATCTCGACCTCCTGGCCCTTCGCCCTGGTCCGCACCCGCCGTCCGGCCGACGCGCCACAGGTCTTCCGGCGCCCGGGCCGCCATGTGACCCGGTATCCGTGGGAGCTGCTGCCCGAGCCGGAGCGCACGTTCGTCTACTGGCGGGACCGTCCGGGAAAGTGAGCGCCGCCGAGGGGGCCGGCCGCAACGGCGAGGTTCACACCGAGGCCGGTTCCGCCGCCGTGGCGCTGTCCTGCTCCGCCTTCTCCCGGCGCTCGCGAAGCTCACGCCGCACCAGGATCACCCAGCCGATCGGCACGCCCACGGAGAACAGCCACCACTGGATGGCGTAGGCGTAGTTCAGTGCGGCGTCCTCCATGCCGGGGTCGCTGCCCATCAGTTCCGGGCTGTCGCCCTTCGGCGCGGGCGCGGTCTGGGCGATGTAGCCGCCGAGCACCGTCGCGCCCAGCCGCTTCGCCTCCTGCTCGCTGTTGATCAGCATGACCTGCCGGTCCGGCAGGCCCTTGAGGTTCTTGATGCCGCTCGCCGCGGTCGTCTCGTCGGGCATCAGCCGCCCGGTGACGGTGACCTCCCCCGCGGGCGGCGCCGGGATCTTCGGGAACGCGGTCTGGCTCGGACCGTCCGAAGGGATCCACCCCCGGTTGACCAGCAGCACCTTGCCGTCGTCGAGGACGAACGGGGTCAGTACGTGGTAGCCGACCTCGTCGTCGGAGTTGGTGCGGCGCCGCACGACGACCTCGTCCTGGGTGTCGAAGTGCCCCTTCGCGGTCACGCGGCGATACCGGTCGTGGGTGGTCACCGTGTGTCCGGGCGAGGTCATCCGCTCCACGGGCACCGCCTTCGCGGACAGCGAGTCGGAGACCAGCTCGTTGCGGGCGGTGCGCTCCTCGTAGCGGTGCATCTGCCAGATACCCAGCCTGATCATCGTGGGGATGAGAAGGAGGGCGACCAGTGTGAGGATCACCCACTGCCGGGACAACAGGAAGCGGTACACCCCACGACCGTACAACTCGGACCTTGCGGTGCTCGCACAGGGGTGTGGCAGGACGCGGCGGCCGGTGCCGACCCTCCGCTGTGCGCGAGGCGCAGCGACTGCCGCCGTTGCGGGCGGCGGCGCTGTCGACTTGCGGGTGCCCGATCCGCCCTTGACGATGCGGTTTATGACACGTTGCGAAGTGTGCGGCAATGACTACGAGCTGGCGTTCACCGTCGAGACACGGGACGGGGCACGCCACGTCTTCGACTCGTTCGCCTGCGCGATCCATCGCATGGCCCCGATCTGTGAGCACTGCAGGGTCCAGATCATCGGCCAGGGTGTCGAGGTGGACGGCCACTGGTTCTGCGGCGCGCACTGTGCCCGTGCGGAGGGCAAGGCCGGCATCGTGGACAAGGTCGGCTCCGCGGTGTAGGCCGACGGGTCCCTTGGCGTACGGGGCCGGGTGGGCAGCGGATCGACGCCCGGGGAGCCTCCGACGCCGGCCGGTGAGCCGTGGCCGCCGCGCGGGCGAGAGGGCGCCGGGCGAGTCGTACGGCAACCACCCGCCCGTCGCCTACCACCCGCCCGTCGGCAGTCCCTTCCCGGCGACCGGTCACCCCTCGCGACCGGTGCTCCCGCCCGTCCGGTGGCCCCTCGCGCACGGTCGCCCCGCACGTCCGGTCAACCCTCCGACGCCGGCTCCACATCCCTGAGGAGCTGCCCGAAGGCCGCCTCGTCGACGACCGGGGTCCCGAACTGCCGGGCCTTGACGACCTTGGAGGTGCCCGAGTCCGGGTCGTTGGTGACGAGGAGGCTGGTCAGCCGGGAGATGCTCCCGGCGACGTGCAGCCCCGCCTCGACCGCCCGGTCCTCAAGCAGTTCGCGCTCGGTCGAGGTGTCCCCGGAGAACGCGACCCGCATGCCCTGTTTGAGAGGCTTGCTGTCCTCGTACCGCCCCGGGTTCGGGTACGGGCAGGCGGGCCGCTTGCGGGCGGGGCGCCAACTGGTCGGCCGGTAGCTGCTGTAGCCCGATTGCTGCCGGGGCACCGCGTGGTCCGTCCACTCGGTCAGCGGCCGGCACTCGTGCAGCGGCAGCCGTACGCTGCGGGCGGCCGCGGCGTGCAGGCTCGGCCGGAACGCCTCCGCGAGCACGCGCGCGTCGTCGAGGGCGTGGTGCGCCCGCTGTTGGACGACGCCGAAGTGGGCCGCGAGCGACTCCAGCTTGTGGTTGGGCAACGGGAGCCCGAGCTCCTTGGACAGCACGATGGTGCACAGCCGTTGACGTACCGGCGCCTCACGCTTGGCGCGCGCGTACTCACGGGCGATCATCTGCCAGTCGAAGACCGCGTTGTGCGCGACCAGCACCCGGTTCTCCAGGCGGGTCGAGAACTCCTCGGCGATGTCCTGGAAGAGGGGCGCGTCGCGCAGGGTGTCACTTGTCAGACCGTGGATCCACACGGGTCCGGGATCGCGCTGCGGATTGACCAGCGTGTACCAGTGGTCCTCGACCTCACCGCGAGCGTCCAGCCGGTACACGGCCGCGGAGATTATCCGGTCGTCCCGGGCCAGACCGGTGGTCTCCACGTCAACGACCGCGTACCCCTGGGGATATGCGGTCGGCCACGCCGTGGGGGAGGGCGCTGCGGTCGTGTGGTCTTCGAGCATGGTTCCTGAGGATACGGGCCGCGACTGACAGTCCCTCACGGTGGCGTCGGTACCGGACCCGATGCGGCGAGGGTGCGATCCTCCGGAGGTGACCGACGAGGGTGTGAGTGAACCGGCGCACGGCGAGGCGCACGGCGGAGCGCTCGGCGCCCGCCTCAACTGGCTGCGGGCGGCCGTCCTGGGGGCGAACGACGGCATCGTCTCCACGGCGGGGCTGGTGGTGGGCGTGGCGGGTGCGACGAGCGACCGCGAGACGTTGCTGACGGCGGGTCTGGCGGGGCTGCTGGCCGGGTCCCTGTCCATGGCGGCGGGCGAGTACGTGTCCGTGTCGACCCAGCGCGACTCCGAGCAGGCCGCGTTGGCCGTGGAGAAGCGGGAGTTGAGGGAACAGCCGGAGGCGGAACTGGAGGAGCTGACGGAGCTTCTGGAGGAACGCGGCCTGTCGCGTGACGTGGCCCTTGAGGCGGCCCGGCAGTTGACAGAACGAGACGCACTGCGCGCCCACGCACGCGTGGAACTCGGCATCGATCCGGACGACCTGACGAACCCCTGGCATGCGGCCTGGGCGAGCTTCCTGGCGTTCACGGCGGGAGCAGCACTGCCGCTGTCGGCGATCGTGCTGCCGGGGGCGGGGTGGCGGGTGCCGGTGACTGTGGTGTCGGTACTGGGGGCGCTGGTGCTCACCGGATGGAGCAGCGCACGGTTGGGGGCGGCGGCTCCGGGGCGGGCGGTACTGCGGAATGTGGTGGGCGGGGCGTTGGCGATGGGGGTCACGTACGGAGTGGGAGCGTTGTTGGGGGCGGCGGGGGTCGGTTGACGTGGAGGCGAACCCTGGGGCTGCTGGCCGGAGCCGACGGGGGCCGGGCCACGGCCAAGTGGGTTGCCGGGCACCGTAGTTGATCCGTGAGCTCCGGCAGCGGCCGCACCCGAAGCCGGGGCGGGCCCCGCAGGCGGCCGCGCCGACCCTTGGCGGAGATCACCAAGAAGCAAGCGCGTGCCACCGGCAATACTTGTAAGTAACAACGTCTAGCCGTGCCCGACCGGCGGTTCTACGGTGCACGCATGCCCAACCTCCCCGACGTCGTTGTCTGGTCCATACCGGCCTTCGTGCTGCTCACCGTGATCGAGATGATCAGCGTCCGACTCCATCCCGACGCCGATGGTGCCGCGGCCGGTTACGAGACGAAGGACGCCGCCACCAGCATCGGCATGGGACTCGGCAGCCTCGCCTTCGACTTCCTCTGGAAGATCCCGATCGTCGCGATCTACACGGCCCTCTACGAGCTCACCCCGCTCCGCGTCCCCGTCCTGTGGTGGACGGTCCCCCTGATGCTGCTCGCGCAGGACTTCTTCTACTACTGGTCCCACCGCGGCCACCACGTCGTCCGCATCCTGTGGGCCTGTCACGTCGTCCACCACTCCAGCCGGAAGTTCAACCTCACCACCGCGCTGCGCCAGCCCTGGACGACCCTGACCGTCTGGCCGTTCTACGTCCCTCTCATCGCCCTCGGCGTCCACCCGGCCGCGCTCGCGTTCTGCTCCTCCGCGAACCTCGTCTACCAGTTCTGGATCCACACCGAACGCATCGACAAGATGCCCCGCTGGTTCGAGTTCGTCTTCAACACCCCGTCCCACCACCGCGTCCACCACGCCTCCCAGGGCGGCTATCTGGACCGCAACTTCGGCGGGATCCTCATCGTCTGGGACCGGCTCTTCGGCTCGTTCGTCGCCGAGACCGAACGGCCCGTCTATGGGTTGACCAAGAACATCAACACGTTCAACCCGATCAAGGTGGCCACCCACGAGTACGTCGCGATCATCAAGGACGTCAAGAAGGCGCGCAGTTGGCGGGAGCGGGCAGGCCGGATCTTCAGGGGTCCGGGCTGGGCCCCGGCACCGGTGCCGGAAACGACCGGGGAAACCGTGTCCGCGTGAGCCCGGCGAGGACCCACCGCACCCGCCCCGCACTCCTCGCGGCCTTCGCCCTCGCCGCCGCCGTCGACCTGGTCTCCCTGGCCGTCGGCCTCGACCCCGGGCACACCGTCGCCAAGCCCCTGCTGATGCCGCTCCTGGCCGCATACGCCCTCGCGTCCGGCGCACCCCGGCTTCTCGTCGCCGCGCTCCTGTGCGGCTGGGGCGGTGACGTCCTGCTGTTGTCCGACGCCGACCCCGCCTTCCTCGTGGGCATGGCCTGCTTCGCGGCCGGCCACGTCTGCTACCTCGCGCTCTTCAAGGGGCACGGCAAGGGGTACGGCGGCCCACGCGCGCGCGTGGGCGTCATCGCGCCCGCCTACGCCACCGCCCTTGTCGTCACCGTCGTAGCACTGTGGCCGGACCTGCCCGCCGAACTGCGGGTGCCCGTCGCGGGCTACAGCGTGCTGCTGACGGCGATGGCGTGCGCGTCGGCCGTGCGGTGCGGACCCGTCGCCGGGCTCGGCGGCGCGCTCTTCCTGCTCTCGGACACCCTCATCGCGACCGGCGTCGCCGACTGGCCGCAGCTGCCGCGGCCCGACCTCTGGATCATGCTCACGTACATCGCCGCACAGTTCCTGCTGGTCACCGGCGTAGTGCGAGCCCTCGAAGCACGTCCGGGACCGGTGACGACGTACGGTGAGGTGCGCTCGACCACCCCCTGAGCGCCGTCACACCCCCCCCGCACGAGAGGGATCCTCGCCATGCGCGCCACCACCATCCACGCCCCGTTCGACATGCGCGTGGAGGACGTGCCCGAGCCTGTGGTGCAGTTGCCCACCGACGCCGTGCTCCGGGTGCTGCGCGCCTGTATCTGCGGCAGCGACCTGTGGGCCTACCGCGGTGAGGCCGCCCGGCAGCCGGGTCAGCGGATCGGGCACGAGTTCCTCGGGGTCGTCGAGGAGATCGGCAGCGAAGTGTCGGACATCAGGCGCGGTGACCTCGTCGTCGCGCCCTTCATGTGGTCCGACGGCGTCTGCGACTACTGCCGTGAGGGTCTGACGACCTCGTGCGAGCACGGCGGCTTCTGGGGGGCCGTCGGCCACGACGGCGGCCAGGGTGAGGCCGTGCGCGTCCCCTTCGCCGACGGCACCCTCGTACGGCTGCCCAAGGAGGCGGCCTCCGACAGCCGTCTGCTGTCGTCCCTGCTGACCCTGTCCGATGTCCTCGGTACCGGTCACCACGCGGCCCTCGGCGCGGGAGCCCGCCCGGGTGCCACGGTCGCCGTCGTCGGTGACGGCGCCGTCGGCCTGTGCGCGGTGCTCGCCGCCAAGCGGCTCGGCGCGGAGCGCGTCATCACGCTGGGCCGGCACCAGGTCCGCACCGACATCGCGCGCCGCTTCGGCGCCACCGACGTCGTCGCCGAGCGCGGGGACGCGGCCGTCGAGGCGGTACTCGAACTCACCCGCGGCCAGGGCGCGCACGCCGTCGTCGAGGCCGTCGGCACCGAACAGTCCATGCGTACGGCGATCGGCATCAGCCGCGACGGCGGCGCCGTCGGCTTCGTCGGAGTGCCGCACGGCAGCGGCACCGGCGTCGACCTCGGTGTCATGTTCGACCGGAACATCGCCTTGCGCGGCGGTGTCGCTCCGGTACGTGCCTACATCCCTGAGCTGCTGCCCGACGTCCTGGACGGCACGGTCGACGCCTCACCGGTCTTCGACATGACCGTCGACCTGGAGGGCGTCCCCGCCGGCTACAGGGCGATGCATGAGCGCACCGCCCTCAAGGTGCTCGTCACGGCCTGAAGGCGCCGCGGCATCACCAGCGGATCGGGTGCGGCAACGCCGTCAGCAACCCCGAGACCACGACCACCAGCGCCAGTGCGACGACCTCCACCCGCGCGGGGACGCAGGCGGTCAGCGGATCGTGGGCGCGGCGCAGCCGGGTGCGGGCCCACAGGGCGAGCGCGGCGACGACCGCCACGAGCAGCATCTTGGCCAGCAGCACGCGGCCGTAGGCCGTGTCCGTCAGCTGTTCCAGGATCGTCCCCGGAGGCATCCGGCGGAGCGAACTCCAGACACCCGTCGCGGTGATGGCGGCGAGCAGAACGGCCGCCAAGCGCGCGTAGAGCCCGATCAGCGCCGCGCCCCACACGGCGGCGTCCGACTCCGGGCGCGACACCAGAGGGCTCGACTCCACAGAGCTCGACTCAGTGGCACTCCAGCGGCGCAGTGTCCGCAGAACATGCAGCAGTCCGCCCGCCCACAGCGCCGCACAGGTCAGATGGACCAGCGTCAGCCCGGAGCCGATCAGCGGGCTGTGCTCGGCCGGGGGATGGGCGCGCAGGGCTTCCGCCACGACCACGGCGGCCAGGGGCCACACCTGGACGGCCGGTCGGCCCGAGCGGGCGCACAGAGCGGCCACCAGGAACGCGTTGACCTCCAGCAGGGCCAACCTGCCGTCCCGCGACTGGTACAGGCCGCCGACGTCGATCGCGGAGAGGCTGCGGGGCACCAGGTTGCCGGTCGCCACGACCGATGCGAGGCCGAGTGCGGCGACGAGACCGGCGGCAGCCGCGTAGGGGGCCCAGGAACGTGGCGCGTCCGGCGGGGCACCGGGCACCGCGCGGGCCAGCCGGGCCGCGAACAACTCGCCCAGGGGCACGCACAGCGCCGCGAACAGCACCGTCCGCAGCAGGGCCACGCCACCCGCACCGGGTGCTGCGGCCTCCCCGGTGCCGTGCAGCGCGGCGGTTGGGCCGAACAGGGGTATCAGTACGGCCAGGACCACCAGGACGAGGACGGCGATCGCCCGGCCGGGGCCGGGGCGCCGCGCGGGTCCGCCCGCGTCGGTCACCTCGGCTGTGGGTCTTATCAAGGTCATCTCACGATCTTGACCAGAACGGACAGAACCGGGCAACTGCAGGGAATCCAGCGTCCGTATGACATTCCGTGCACGAGTGTGCTCCCGCTCCGGCCGTCGCTCACGCCCAGCGCGCGGCCTCGGATCCCCAGGGCGCCGGTGACCGGGCCCAGTACGCCGGGCCGCCTTCGAACGAGACAGGCGACAGGGCGTACCGCAGTCGCCCGAGCGCACTGTCCGCCTCCGACAACCACGACTCAGGGCCGTCGTACGGGTCGTGCCCAACGTCCCCCGTGTCCATGCCGTCCATGCCGTGCGCGTCGGCCATCCCGTCCGTCAGCCACTGGGCCGTCCGTGTCAGGGCCAGCCGCACGAACCGGCTCCCGCCCTCCCGTGACTGCTCGGTCAGCGCCCGCAGCACGGCCGCCGCCAGCAGATAGCCCGTCCCGTGGTCGAGGGCCTGCGCGGGCAGCGCGCCCGGCCGTTGCGCCGAACCCTCCAGAACAGCGATCCCGCTGGCCGCCTGCACGAGGCTGTCGAAGCCCCGCCGTTCACACCACGGCCCGTACGCGCCCCACGCCGACAACTGCGCCACGACCACCCCCGGCCGTCGCTCCGCCAGCGCCTCGGGTGACAGCCCGAACCGGTCCAGTGCGCCCGGCCGGTACCCGGTGACCACCACGTCCGCCGCCGCGAGGAGCTCCTCGAAGGTCTGCCGGTCGGCGGCCAGATCGAGGGTCGCCGACCGCTTCCCGAAGCCCGTGTCGGCGTGCTGGTCGGGCAGTTCCGGGAGCCTGGGCGCGTCCAGGCGCAGTACGTCCGCGCCGAGCAGGGCGAGGGTGCGCGTCGCGACCGGGCCGGCGAGGACCCGCGTCAGATCCAGAACCCGCAGTCCGGCGGCCGGAAGCAGGGCGGTGGCGTCGATCGGCGCGAACACGCGTATGCGTGCCGAGTCCAGCCGCCCCCGCTCGACCAGGGGCCGCTTCGCCACCTCGGCCGCCTGTGGGTGCGCGGCCCACTCCGCGGGAGAACGCAGCGCCACGGCGAGGCCTCCGGCCGCGTACACGGCTTCCTCGACGTCCAGGGCGGACCGCTCGGCGAGTGCCGCCCCGACGGCCGCCACGTCCTCCGGCACTCCCAGCACGTCGAGCAGACGCGCACGATGGTGCGGATAGTTCGCGTGTGTCCGCACCCACCCGTCCGCCGTCCGCCAGAACCGTGACAGCGGTGCGAAGGCGACGGGCGCGCGACCGTTGATCAACAGATGACGCTCGCTCAGGAAAGCCGTGGCGACCGCCCCGTCGTCCACCCGGACCGTCGGCACCTCGGCGAGCCCGGCCCTCAGCGCCCCCAGTTCGACGGCGGCCGACGCGCACTCGGCCACGCAGACGCGCGCGAGCGCCTGCACGGGAAGGCGCCCCTGAAGAGCGCCCTCCCGCATCACCAGCTCGATATCAGTCATGACTGCACTATGCAGTATTGATCACAGTATTGACTGAATCAATGAATATGCCGGTCTTGATCCACCCGTCCGGTTACTTCGTCACCGCGTCCAGGGCGTCCACAGTGCCCCAGCCGTAGAAGCCGTTGCGGTTCTTCGACCCCTCGCACACCGCGTCGACCTTGCCGTCGCCGTTGATGTCGTACGGGTCCGTGCACGGTGTGGCGTCCGCCTCCGCGTACAGCAGCGCCTTCACCAGGGCCGGCGGGGCGTACGGGTGCGTCGACTTGATCAGGGCTGCCACGGCCGCGACATGCGGCGAGGCCATCGACGTACCGGCCATGTAGCCCCACTTGCCGCCGGGCAGCGTGCCCAGGATCAGACCGCTGGTCGCGGGCGGCTGAGGCGTCTGGTAGGCCGTCGAGTCACCGCCGGGCGCGGCGACGTCGATGACGCCCAGGCCGTAGTTGGAGAAGGACGACTTGATGCCCTTCGCGCCGGTCGCCGCGACCGTCACGACACCCGGCAGCTGGGTCGGTATGTCGAAGCACTCGGAGGGGTCGATGACCCGGTCCGAGGGGGTGCCGTCGTTGGGCGAGACCGGGTCGGTGATCTCGTCGGCCGCGAGGTCGTAGTTCTCGTTGCCGGCCGCGGCCACGTTGACCACGCCCTTCTTCTCCGCGTACCGCGAGGCCCGGGTGATGGCGTCGACGAGCGCCTTCTGGTCCGGGTCGTCGGTGCAGTTGAAGTACCAGGGGTCCGTGTAATAGCTGTTGTTGGTGACGTCGACACCATGGGTGGCCGCCCACATGAAGCCGCAGACCACGGCCTCCGTGTAGAAGTAGCCGGCGGTGGTCGACACCTTGATGCCCGCCACCTTCACGCCCGGCGCCACGCCCGTCATGCCGACGCCGTTCTTGGCGGCCGCGATCTCACCGGCCACGTGCGTGCCGTGCGGGCTCTCCGCCGCGCTCGGCCGCCACGCCCCGTCCGTCGTGTCCGGCTTGCCCGTCACGCAGTTGACCGACGCGGCCCGGTCGAAGTTCGGCGCGAGGTCCGGGTGGGTGTCGTCCACACCGGTGTCGATCACCGCGACGGTCACCTTGCTGCTGCCGAGCGACTTCTCGTGCGCCTTGTCCGCCTTGATGGCGGGCAGGTCCCACTGCAGGGACTCCAGCGGGTCCTGACCGGCCGCCGCGGCGGTCTTCGCCGCGGAGATCTCCGTCGCGCTGAGGGTCTTCGGCGTCCCCAGGTCGTCCGTCGACTGCGCGGGCAGCGGCGCGTTGCGCGTGTTGCCCGCCGACTCGACGCCGCGGACCTTGCGGATCGCCTTGGCGAAGTCGGGGTTCGACGAGTGGACGACGATCACGCCGATCCGGTCGTACGACGTCACGATCGTGCCGCCCGCCTGGGCGATGGCCTTCTTCACCTGAGCGGAAGGAGCGTGCCCGGAACGGACGTTGACGACATAGCTGAGCGCCGTCCCGTCCGCGTCGGCGGAGCCGAGGATGTCGTTCACGGCGCCGGTGACACCGGCCACGGTGCCGGGAACGTCGGCTGCGGACGCCGTGGCGCCGGGCAGGAGGGCCATGGCCGTCGCCATGGTCATGCCCAGCGGGATCGCGATCGCGCGCCGATAGCGCGGGTGGGGCCCTGTCATGATGAAGATCTCTCCAGTTCGTTCTCGGTACAAGCGGTCCGTGCGGGTGGTTCCGTGGTTCCTGACCGGCGGGTCACTTGACCGCGCGCAGCGCGTTGACGATGCCGAAGCCGTAGAAGCCGTTGACCCGGGTGCCGCCCTCGCACACCGCGTCCTGCGTCCCGTCACCGTTCTGGTCGTACGACGCCGGGCAGCTCGTGGCGTTCGCCTGCGCCTTGAGCAGTGCCTGCAGCTGGGCCGGGTTCGCCTTGGGGTGCGTCGACTTCAGCAGCGCGGCGACGCCCGCGGCGTGCGGCGAGGCCATCGAGGTGCCCTGAAGGAAGCCGTACGCGCCGTTCGGGAGGGTGGACAGGATGCGGCCGTTCTGCGAGGGCGTGTCCGGTATCTGGTAGAGCCGGTCGCCGCCGGGCGCCGCGATGTCGATGACACCCTTGCCGTACGAGGAGTAGTACGACTTGAGGTTCTTGACGCCCGTCGCGCTGACCGTGACGACACCCGGCAGCTGCGTCGGCACGTCGAAGCACTCGTGCGGGTCGACGGTCCGCTCCACCGCAGTGGAGTCGTCGGGGCTCGACGCGTCGACGATCGCGTCGGAGTCCAGGTCGTGATTGGAGTTGCCCGCCGACGCCAGGCTGAGCGTGCCCTTCTTCTGGGCGTACAGCTGCGCCCTGTTGACCGCGTCGACAATGGCCCGCTGATCTGGATCGTCCATGCAGTTGTACAGCCATGGATCAACGTAGTAGCTGTTGTTGGTGATCTCGACGCCGTGGTCGGCGGCGAACACGAACGCGCACACGACGCTCTCGGGGTAGAAGAGGCCGTTGTTCCGGTCGGTCACATTGATGGCCGAGACCTTCACGCCGGGAGCGACCCCGGCCACGCCGATGCCGTTGCGGGCCGCGGCGATCTCACCGGCCACATGCGTGCCGTGGTAGTCGTCCGCGGTGTACGGCCGCCATGCACCCTCGCTGGTGTCCGGGACACCGCCGTCGCAGTTGGCCGACTGGGAGGCGGAGAAGTTCGGCGCGATGTCGGGGTGGGTGTCGTCGACGCCGGTGTCGATCACGGCGACGGTCACCTTGCGGCTGCCCGGGTTGATCTTGGCCGCCTTGTCGGCGCCTATCGCACGCAGGTCCCACTGGTCGGCCTCGAGGGGCTCACTGTCCGGCGTGGCGGCCGAGGTCTTCGCGACCTTCGCGGCCTGTGCGTCCGACAGCACCTGGACCGCGCCCTCGTCCGTCGTGCCCGCCGGGGTCAGCGGCGAGGTGCGGGTGGCACCGGCCGACTGCACTCCGCGCACCTTGCGGATCCGCTGGGCGAAGTCCGCGTCGGACGAGTGGACGACGATCACACCGATCTTCTCGTACGTGATCACGACGGTGCCGCCGGCCGCCGTGATCGCCCGCTTCACCGACGCGATGGTGCGGTGGTCCACCTTGGTGTTGACGACGTACGACAGGTTCGTCGCGTCCGCGGCCCGTGCCGTGGACTGTGCGGCGGGAGCCGCCGAGGCCATCGAGGGCAGGAAGCCGAGCGATGCCGTGAGGGACAGCACGACGGGCACGGCGAGCGCGAGACGGTGTCGCGAACGTCTGGAACGCGGCTGGGACATGGGGTCTCCACATCATCCGGAAACGAAACCGGCCCGAGACACAGGTGGCGTTCGGGCAGGTACATGACGGGTGGTTCCAGCCGAAGCTATCTCCCGAAGTCGCTGGCCAGCAATGACTTCCCCAAGCTGAGTTCGGAAAGAAGCAAAGTGAGTTGAACCGGGCCCAGCGCGGCGCCGTGACCTTGAACAGGGAACGCGAGGACACTCGCCCCCGATCCCCGTCACAACCGGCACCCGCAACGCGAGGAGAGATCGTGTCCACCGACGCACCGCCCCCCTCGAAAGAGCAGCACAAACTCCCCACCACCGCGGAGTTCACCGAGGTTCAGGAGAGCGCGGAGTTCGGTGAACTGCGCCGCTCCTACCGCTCCTTCGCCTTCCCGCTGACCGTCGGCTTCATCGCCTGGTACCTGCTGTACGTCCTGCTGTCCAACTACGCGGGCGACTTCATGGGCACCAAGGTCGTCGGCAACGTCAACGTGGCCCTCGTCCTGGGCCTCGCACAGTTCCTCACCACCTTCCTCATCGCCTGGTGGTACTCACGCGTCGCCGCCTCCAAGTTCGACCCGAAGGCCGACGCCATCAAGTCCCGGATGGAGGGCGGCGCATGAGCCCCGCGATCACCCTGGCGGCCGGAGAGGCCAGCGAGCACCGGCCGCTGATCATCAGCCTGTTCGCCGTGTTCGTCCTCGCGACCCTCGTCATCACCGTCTGGGCCGGCCGCCAGACCAAGGACGCGGCCGACTTCTACGCGGGCGGACGCCAGTTCACCGGTTTCCAGAACGGACTCGCCGTCTCCGGCGACTACATGTCCGCCGCTTCCTTCCTCGGCATCGCGGGCGCCATCGCCCTCTTCGGCTACGACGGCTTCCTGTACTCCGTCGGCTTCCTGGTCGCCTGGCTCGTCGCCCTGCTCCTGGTCGCCGAACCGCTGCGCAACTCCGGCCGCTACACGATGGGCGACGTCCTCGCCTACCGGATGCGCCAGCGCCCGGTCCGTACGGCGGCAGGCACCTCCACCATCGTGGTCTCGATCTTCTACCTGCTGGCCCAGATGGCGGGCGCCGGCGTTCTGGTCTCCCTGCTCCTCGGCATCACCAGCGACGCAGGCAAGATCGGCGTCGTCGCCCTGGTCGGCGTCCTCATGATTGTTTACGTCACCATCGGTGGCATGAAGGGCACCACCTGGGTGCAGATGGTCAAGGCCGTCCTGCTGATCGCGGGCGCCCTGCTGCTGACCTTCCTGGTGCTGCTGAAGTTCGACTTCAACGTCTCCGACCTGCTCGGCTCCGCCGCCGACAACAGCGGCAAGGGCGCGGCCTTCCTGGAGCCGGGCCTGAAGTACGGCGCCACGGGCACCACCAAGCTGGACTTCATCTCGCTCGGCATCGCCCTCGTCCTCGGCACTGCCGGTCTGCCGCACATCCTGATCCGCTTCTACACGGTGCCCACCGCCAAGGCCGCCCGTAAGTCGGTCATCTGGGCCATCGGCCTCATCGGCGCCTTCTACCTGATGACCCTCGCCCTCGGCTTCGGCGCCGCCGCGCTCATCAAGCCGGACGAGATCATCGCCTCCAACAAGGCGGGCAACACCGCGGCACCCCTGCTGGCACTGCATCTGGGCGGCGTCGACTCCAACTGGGGCGCGATCCTGCTGGCCACCATCTCGGCGGTTGCCTTCGCCACCATCCTCGCGGTCGTCGCCGGCCTCACCCTGGCCTCGTCCTCCTCGTTCGCGCACGACATCTACGCCAACGTCATCAAGCGGGGGCAGGCCACCGAGAAGCAGGAGATGAGCGCGGCCCGCTGGGCGACCGTCGGCATCGGCGCGGTCTCCATCCTGCTGGGCGCCCTGGCCCGCGACCTGAACGTCGCCGGCCTCGTCGCCCTCGCCTTCGCGGTCGCCGCCTCCGCGAACCTGCCGACGATCATCTACAGCCTCTTCTGGAAGCGGTTCACCACCTCCGGAGCCCTGTGGTCGATCTACGGCGGCCTCGTCACGGCGGTCGGTCTGGTGCTGTTCTCGCCGGTCGTCTCCGGCAAGCCCAGCTCGATGTTCCCGGACGTCGACTTCCACTGGTTCCCGCTGGAGAACCCGGGGATCATCTCGATCCCGGTCGGCTTCCTGCTCGGCATCATCGGCACCTACCTGTCCAAGGAGGAGCCCGACAAGGGCAAGTACGCGGAGCTGGAGGTCCGGTCCCTGACCGGCACCGGCGCCCACTGACACGCCCCCCGAGCGGCCGCGTCGTAGGTCTCTACGACGCGGCCGCCTCGTACGTCGTGGGATCGGGCCCTGTCGATGTCAGTGACGTCACGTAGGCTCGCAAGTGACGGAAAACGATGGATCCCGCACTGATCCGCGACAAGGGAGGGGGCCCACGTGCTCATCGACACCTTTGGCCGGGTGGCCACCGACCTGCGCGTCTCGCTGACCGACCGGTGCAATCTGCGGTGCACCTACTGCATGCCGGAAGAGGGCCTGCAGTGGCTGGCCAAGCCCGATCTGCTCACCGACGACGAGATCGTCCGCCTGATCGACATCGCCGTCACCTCCCTCGGTATCGAGGAGGTCCGCTTCACCGGCGGTGAGCCCCTGCTGCGTCCTGGTCTGGTCGGCATCGTTGAGCGGGTCGCGGCCCTGGAGCCGCGCCCCCAGATGTCCCTGACGACGAACGGCATCGGCCTCAAGCGCACCGCGACCGCCCTGAAGGCCGCGGGCCTGGACCGGGTCAACGTCTCCCTCGACACCCTCCGCCCGGACGTCTTCAAGACGCTCACCCGCCGCAACCGCCACCAGGACGTCCTGGAAGGCCTCGACGCCGCCCGCGAGGCGGGCCTGACCCCCGTCAAGGTGAACTCGGTCCTGATGCCGGGGCTCAACGAGGACGAGGCCCCCGACCTCCTGGCATGGGCGGTGGAGCACGACTACGAACTGCGCTTCATCGAGCAGATGCCCCTGGACGCCCAGCACGGCTGGAAGCGCGACGGCATGATCACCGCCGGGGACATCCTGACCTCCCTGCGCACCCGCTTCGACCTCACGGAAGAGGGCTCGCAGGCGCGGGGCTCGGCGCCCGCGGAGCGCTGGCTGGTCGACGGCGGGCCGCACCGCGTGGGTGTCATCGCCTCGGTCACCCGCCCGTTCTGCGCGGCCTGCGACCGCACCCGCCTCACGGCCGACGGCCAGATACGCACCTGCCTGTTCGCCCGCGAGGAGACGGACCTCCGTGCGGCGCTGCGCTCCGACGCCGGCGATGAGGAGATCGCCCGCATCTGGCGCGAGGCGATGTGGGGCAAGAAGGCGGGAGCGGGCCTGGACGACCCGACGTTCGTCCAGCCGGACCGTCCCATGTCGGCGATCGGCGGCTAGCCGGGGCTAGGCCCCTTCGGGGGCCTGCCACTCCCCGAACTTCACGACGTCCTTGAGGAACCCGCGCACCCCGAGGAACTGCGACAGATGCTCCCGGTGCTCCTCACACGCGAGCCACGTCTTGCGCCGCTCCGGCGTGTGAATCTTCGGGTTGTTCCATGCGAGCACCCAGACCGCGTCGGCACGACAGCCCTTGGCGGAACAGATCGGGGTTTCGTCACTCACGGATTCGTCTCACAAGCGGGGAAAAAGGCGACGCCGAGCAGCCACGGGGGGAGCTGCCCGGCGTCGGTCTGTCGCTCCGACGGGGGATGCGGAGCGCGTACGAAGTATGTCACGGGTAACCCTTGGCCCGGCACTGGAACAACATGATTGATCTGAGCTTTTCTTGAGCTTGATGCCGAGGAAACCTCTCACGTCCGCTCGTGCGGTTCGCCCCGCGCACCTGACACCGGCCCGCCCGCACTGCCTTCCGGCGCGGGTTCCGCGGCGTCGCCCTCCGCTCGCGGCGGCGTGATCATCGGCCGGATCGGGACGGTCACGAACGTCGACGGCAGAGAGGGCGCGTTCTCCCGCCCCGCGTTGGCGATGACGACGGCGATATAGGGCAGAACCGCCCCGAGCACCAGCGCGACGATCGCGACGTGCCGTTCCACGTTCCAGAGCGTGGCCGCGAGCACGACGGAAATCGTACGGACCGTCATCGAGATGATGTACCGGCGCTGACGCCCGCGCACGTCGTCCTGCAGGCTCGTCCGGGCTCCGGTGATCCGGAACACCTGGGCGCTGCCGCCGCCATGCTGCTTCCGCATCACATTCCACCATCCGCCCGCATCGGACTCTCCCCACAATGCAACCGCTCCGTGCCCGCCAAAGACACCGGGCCCGGGCACCTTCCACGGTACGCCGCGCCTGCGCCGCCTACGAGACCGGGGCATCTCGCGCCGGGCGAACGACCTCACCCGCGGCACGTACGGACGTACCCGACATGCGCCGTACCGCGAACGGGCCGACACTGGCCGTAATGCTCACGTCGAGCCGTACGAGGAGGCAGCCATGGGCTGGTTGTGGGCGATCATCGTGGGATTCGTGCTGGGTCTGATCGCGAAGGCGATCATCCCCGGGAAACAGCACAGTCCCCTCTGGCTGACCACCATCTTCGGCATGCTGGGAGCCATCGCCGGCAACGCGATCGCGCGTTGGGCGGGCGTCGACGAGACCTCCGGCATCGACTGGAGCCGCCACGCGTTCCAGCTGATCGCCGCGATCATCATCGTCGGCGTCGGCGACATGCTCTACATGGCGACGCTGGGCAAGCGGAAACAGCGGACCTGAGAGCCGGTACGACGAAGGGGTCCCCTCCATCCGGAGGGGACCCCTTCGTCGTACCGGGATCTAAGCGGAGGTGACCTCGACCGCCGCCAGGTTCTTTTTGCCCCGGCGCAGCACCAGCCAGCGACCGTGCAGCAGGTCCTCCTTCGCCGGGACGGCGTCCTCGGCGGTGACCTTGACGTTGTTCACGTAGGCCCCGCCCTCCTTCACCGTCCGCCGGGCCGCCGACTTGCTGGCCACCAGACCGACCTCGGCGAACAGGTCCGCGACGGCACCGAGCTCGGCGACCCGGATGTGCGGTACCTCCGAGAGCGCCGCGGTCAGCGTCTTCTCGTCCAGCTCCGCCAGCTCGCCCTGCCCGAAGAGCGCCTTCGAAGCGGCGATCACGGCAGCCGTCTGGTCGGCGCCGTGCACCAGCGTCGTCAGCTCCTCGGCCAGCGCGCGCTGCGCGGCCCTGGCCTGCGGACGCTCCTCGGTCTGCTGCTCCAACTCCTCCAGTTCCGCACGGGACTTGAAGGACAGGATGCGCATGTACGTCGAGACGTCCCGGTCGTCCACGTTCAGCCAGAACTGGTAGAAGGCGTACGGCGTCGTCATCTCGGCGTCGAGCCAGACGGCGCCGCCCTCGGTCTTGCCGAACTTGGTGCCGTCCGCCTTGACCATCAGCGGCGTCGCCAGACAGTGCGCCTCGGCCTCGGGCTCCAGCTTGTGGATCAGGTCGAGACCCGCGGTGAGGTTGCCCCACTGGTCGCTGCCGCCCTGCTGGAGCGTGCAGCCGTACCGCCGGTACAGCTCCAGGAAGTCCATGCCCTGGAGCAGCTGGTAGCTGAACTCCGTGTAGCTGATGCCCTCCTGGGACTCCAGCCGGCGCGCGACCGAGTCCTTGGTCAGCATCTTGTTGACCCGGAAGTGCTTGCCGATGTCCCGCAGGAACTCGATGGCCGACATGCCGGCCGTCCAGTCCAGGTTGTTCACCATGACCGCGGCGTTGTCGCCCTCGAAGGACAGGAACGGCTCGATCTGCCCGCGCAGCCGGTTCACCCAGGCCGCGATGGTCTCCGGGTCGTTCAGCGTGCGCTCCGCCGTGGGGCGCGGGTCGCCGATCTGGCCGGTCGCCCCACCCACCAGGGCCAGCGGGCGCAGACCCGCCTGCTGGAGCCGGCGCATGGTGAGGACCTGGACCAGGTGACCGACGTGCAGGCTGGCCGCGGTGGGGTCGAAACCGCAATAGAACGTGACGGGACCGTCCGCGAGCGCCTTGCGCAAAGCGTCCTCGTCAGTGGACAGGGCCCACAGGCCTCGCCACTTCAGCTCGTCGACGATGTCCGTCACGGTTCTCGCATCTCCTCGAAAGATCCTCGGGCAGTCGAGTGACTACCGGTTACGAGGTTATACGCCCTGACTGACAGAACTCATATTGAAATCCGGCACCCGCAGCGCCGGCATCGCGGCCCTGGTGAAGTAGTCGCTCCACTCCCTCGGCAGCGTCTTCTCCGTCCGCCCCGCCTCCGTCACCCGCCCCAGCAGGCCGACCGGCGACTCGTTGAACCGGAAGTTGTTGACCTCGCCGGTCACCTCGCCGTTCTCGACGAGGTACACGCCGTCCCGGGTCAGCCCGGTGAGCAGCAGCGTCGCCGGGTCGACCTCGCGGATGTACCAGAGGCACGTCAGCAGCAGCCCACGCGTGGTGTTCGCGACCATCTCCTCCAGGGAGAGGTCCGAGCCCCCGTCGAGGACGAGGCTCCCGGCTGCCGGGGCGACGGGCAGCCCCGTCAGGCCCGCACTGTGCCGGGTGGTCATCAGGTGCGCCAGTTCGCCCTCGCGGATCCAGTCGGTGGCCGCGACCGGCAGACCGTTGTCGAACACCGACTGGTCGCCCCCGGAGGAGTGCGCGACCACGAAGGGAGCGGACTCCAGACCGGGCTCGTTCGGGTCGCTGCGCAGGGTCAGCGGCAGCTCGGTCAGCCTCTCGCCGACCCGGGTGCCGCCGCCGGGCTTGGAGAACACCGTCCGCCCCTCGGCCGCGTCCCGCCCCGACGCCGACCACAGCTGGTAGATCAGCAGGTCCGCGACCGCGGTCGGCGGCAGCAGCGTCTCGTACCGCCCGGCGGGCAGCTGGTGGCGCCGCTCGGCCCATCCCAGGCGTACGGCGAGTTCGGCGTCCAGCGCCGCCGGGTCGACGTCCTTGAAGTCCCGCGTGGAGCGTCCCGCCCAGGCCGAGCGCGTACGGTCCGGCGACTTGGCGTTCAGCTCCAGCGTGCCGTTGGGCTGGTCGTGCCGCAGCCGCAGCCCCGTGGACGTGCCCACGTACGTCGACACGAGCTCGTGGTTGGCGAAGCCGTACAGCTCGCGGCCGCCCGCACGCGCGCGTGCGAAGGACTCGCCGAGCGCCGGGGCGAAGTCGGCGAAGGCGGCCGAGGACGTCTCGGCGGGCGCGTCGGTGAAGTCGGGGGACTCCGGCACGCCCGAGACCAGCGGCTGGGCGTCCTCGGCGGGCGCGGCGCCGCGCGCGGCGGCCTCGGCGGCCCGCACCAGCGGCTCCAGCTCGTCGGCGGTGACGGCCGACCGTGAGACGACCCCGGAGGCGGTGCCCTCCTTGCCGTCGACGGTCGCGACGACCGTGAGCGTGCGCCCGCGCGTGACGCCGTTCGTGGTGAGCGCGTTGCCCGCCCAGCGCAGGTTGGCGGTCGACTGCTCGTCGGCGATCACGACACAGCCGTCGGCCCGGGACAGCGCGAGCGCCCGTTCGACGATCTCGTGCGGCTTGTTGGTACGCGGGCTCATCGACCGGCCTCCTGCGTGGTGTTCAGAATGTTGACGCCCTTGAAGAGGGCTGACGGGCAGCCGTGCGACACCGCCGCGACCTGGCCCGGCTGGGCCTTGCCGCAGTTGAAGGCGCCGCCGAGGACGTAGGTCTGCGGGCCGCCCACCGCGGCCATCGAGCCCCAGAAGTCGGTGGTGGTCGCCTGGTAGGCGACGTCCCGCAACTGCCCGGTGATGCGCCCGTTCTCGATCCTGAAGAACCGCTGGCCGGTGAACTGGAAGTTGTAGCGCTGCATGTCGATCGACCAGGACCGGTCGCCGACGACGTAGATCCCGCGGTCCACGCTCCCGATCAGGTCCTCCGTCGACATCCCGGCCGGATCCGGCTGCAACGACACGTTGGCCATGCGCTGCACGGGCACATGCCCGGGGGAGTCGGCGTACGCGCACCCGTTGGACCGCTCGAACCCGGTCAGCTTCGCGATCCGCCGGTCCAGCTGGTACCCGACCAGTGTGCCGTCCTTCACCAGGTCCCAGGACTGGCCCGCGACGCCCTCGTCGTCGTAGCCGACGGTGGCGAGGCCGTGCTCGGCGGTGCGGTCACCGGTGACGTTCATCAGCTCGGAGCCGTACCTGAGTTTGCCGAGCTGGTCGAAGGTGGCGAAGGAGGTGCCGGCGTAGGCGGCCTCGTAGCCGAGCGCGCGGTCCAGCTCGGTGGCGTGGCCGATGGACTCGTGGATGGTCAGCCACAGGTTCGACGGGTCGACGACGAGGTCGTACAGGCCCGACTCGACGCTCGGCGCGCGCATCTTCTCGGCGAGCAGTTCCGGAATCTGTTCGAGCTCGCTCTCCCAGTCCCAGCCGGTGCCCGTGAGGTACTCCCAGCCGCGTCCGACGGGCGGTGCGATGGTCCGCATGGAGTCGAACTCGCCGCTGGACTCGTCGACCGACACGGCCGTCAGCTGCGGGTGCAGCCGGACCCGCTGCTGCGTGGTCACCGTGCCCGCGGTGTCGGCGTAGAACTTGTTCTCGTGCACGGTGAGCAGCGAGGCGTCGACGTGGTTGACCCCGTCCGCCGCCAGCAGCCGCGCGCTCCAGTCCGCGAGCAGCGCCGCCTTCTCCTCGTCGGGCACGGTGAAGGGATCGATCTCGTACGACGAGATCCACGTCCGGTCGGCGTGCACGGGCTCGTCGGCGAGCTCCACCCGCTCGTCGGACCCGGCCGCGCGGATCACCTGGGCGGAGAGCTTCGCCATGGCCACGGCCTGCGAGGCGACCTTGGCGGCGGCATCCAGTGTCAGGTCCACGCCGGACGCGAAGCCCCAGGTCCCGCCGTGCACGACCCGCACCGCGTACCCGAGGTCGGTGGTGTCCGAGGAACCGGACGGCTTGGCGTCCCTGAGCCGCCAGGACGCGCTGCGCACCCGCTCGAACCGGAAGTCCGCGTGCGCGGCGCCAAGCGCACGCGCGCGTGCCAGCGCGGCGTCGGCGAGGGCACGTAGGGGAAGCGCAGTGAAGGCTTCGTCGATGGTATGAGGCACCTGGGTCTCTTCCTGTCGAACGTGAGGGTGGGCGACGGTTGCTCCGATCATGTCGCGACGGACGGCCCGTGGACCACACGTTTGGGACCGCGCTCGACAACGCGTCGTCGAAGTGCCGGTAGGAAAGGAGCGGTTGAAGGCTGTCCGACATCTTGTCGACCTGTCCCGTCCCTGGCGGGAGTCGGCCGCAGCCGCAGAGGCTCTCGCGGAGGCCGTCGATAGGCGCGCACGGCGGGGCCGCCTGAACCGGGTGATCGCGCCCGATTCCCCGGCGACGCGGACTCCGGCCGCTCTACGGTGCGTTCACGGCCGGTGAGCACCGGTTGTCCGGCAGGAACAAGAAGACCGCCGTAAGAGGGCAGCCTCGGTCTCTCGCGGTTCGGGCACCCGGTTCATCAGCGCCGCCGAGGCCCGGCGCGAGACCGGCGAGAACGAGCGCACGCTGATGGCCTACGAGCGGCTGCTCGACCCGGAGCCCGGTGGCTGCGGCGAATCCGATGCGGTCGACGCGTGGCGCATCAATACGCTCAGGTGACGGAAATTCTCCTCAGCCGCGAGGTCCGTGACCTGGCCACCCGCCTTGATCCCGGACTGCGTGCCCTGGACGCCCTTCATGGGGCGAGTGCTCTTTCGGTGGAGGGGGAGCTGACCGCGTTCGTGACGTACGACCGTCGGATGCCCGACACGGCTCGCAAGGAGGGCCTGTCCGCCCGCGCCCCCGGAATGGCGGACTGACCTGGCGCCGACTGTAGAAACCCGACAGGGAGTCCCGTAAGCCACTGTCGGTGCCCGAATGTCCTCGGGAGGGAGCGGCCCGATAGGTTTTCGGAGAAGCCGCCTGCCATCCAGGGTGTTCGGGCGGGTGTGTCAGACCCCTATGGAAAGGGTGATCCGTTGAGCCGCTCGGTTCTCGTCACCGGAGGCAACCGAGGCATCGGCCTCGCCATCGCCCGCGCATTCGCCGAGGCCGGCGACAAGGTCGCCATCACATACCGCTCGGGTGAGCCGCCGGCCGGCTTCCTTGCGGTGAAGTGCGACATCACCGACTCCGAGCAGGTGGAGCAGGCCTACAAGGAGATCGAGGCCGAGCACGGCCCCGTCGAGGTCCTGATCGCCAACGCCGGCATCACCAAGGACCAGCTCCTGATGCGCATGTCCGAGGAGGACTTCACCTCGGTCATCGACACCAACCTCACCGGCACCTTCCGGGTGGTCAAGCGCGCCAACCGCGGGATGCTGCGCGCCAAGAAGGGCCGCGTCGTCCTGGTCTCCTCGGTCGTCGGCCTCTACGGCGGCCCCGGCCAGTCCAACTACGCGGCCTCCAAGGCCGCCCTGGTCGGCTTCGCGCGTTCCCTCGCCCGTGAGCTGGGCTCGCGCAACCTCACCTTCAACGTCGTCGCGCCCGGCTTCGTCGACACCGACATGACCAAGGCCCTCACCGACGAGCAGCGTGAGGCCATCGTCAAGCAGGTGCCGCTCGGCCGCTACGCGCAGCCGGAGGAGATCGCCGCGACGGTGCGGTTCCTCGCCTCGGACGACGCCTCGTACATCACTGGAGCCGTCATCCCCGTTGACGGCGGACTGGGAATGGGTCACTGACAACCATGAGCGGAATTCTCGAGGGCAAGCGCGTCCTGATCACCGGTGTGCTGATGGAGTCCTCCATCGCCTTCCATGCCGCCAAGCAGGCCCAGGAGCAGGGCGCCGAGATCATCCTGACCGCGTTCCCGCGGCCCACGCTGACCGAGCGCATCGCCAAGAAGCTCCCCAAGCCCACCAAGGTCATCGAGCTCGACGTCACCAACGACGAGCACATGGGCCGCCTGGCCGACGTCGTCGGCCAGGAGCTCGGCGGCCTCGACGGCGTCGTGCACTCCATCGGCTTCGCGCCGCAGGACGCGCTCGGCGGCAACTTCCTGAACACGCCCTTCGAGTCCGTGGCCACCGCCATGCACGTCTCGGCGTACTCCCTGAAGTCGCTCACCATGGCCTGCCTGCCGCTGATGCAGAACGGCGGCTCCGTCGTCGGCCTCACCTTCGACGCGCAGTACGCCTGGCCGCAGTACGACTGGATGGGCCCGGCCAAGGCCGCCCTGGAGGCCACCAGCCGCTACATCGCGCGCGATCTGGGCAAGCAGAACATCCGCTGCAACCTCATCTCCGCGGGCCCGCTCGCCTCGATGGCCGCCAAGTCCATCCCGGGCTTCAGCGACCTGGCCGCCGTGTGGGACAACCGCTCTCCGCTGGAGTGGGACCTCAAGGACCCGGAGCCGGCCGGCAAGGGCATCGTCGCCCTGCTGAGCGACTGGTTCCCGAAGACCACCGGCGAGATCATCCACGTCGACGGCGGGCTGCACGCCATCGGCGCGTGACGCTGCCGCCGATGCCCGGCCGAGCCTGAGGGCCCGCACCCTTCGAGGGTGCGGGCCCTCGGCGCTCGGGCCGCGGGCCGGTGCGGGACCGGAGCGACACAGACCAGCGGGGTGTCACCCGTTCAGCCCACCGGCCGCGCGCGGACGCCGCACAACTGGGCACTCTGGATTACGCGTTCACCCGCGCTTCCCTCCCCAGCCCGGCCGAGGAGGTCCCCTTGTGCGCCTGTCCCGCAGCCTGGCCTCAGCGATCGCAGCCGTCTGCCTCGTGATGTCCCTGCCGTACGACGCGGTCCCGTACGGCGCGGCCTCGAACGACGCGATTCCTCACCACGCCATCCCTCACGACGCGCTGCCGCACGCACGCGTGGACGCGCGGGGCGCCGTCGCGCCGGAGCTGTTCGGCGCCTCCTGCCGCAGCAGGATCACCGGCTCCCGTGTGACCGCCTACTGCCACAACCCGTATCCGCGCACCGACGGCGTCACCCTGCACATCGAGTGCGAGCGCTGGTGGGACCTGGACAGCGACGGCGCCCAGGTCGAGGCCGGACCCGCGCAGACCGTACGGCTGACCGGCCGGTGCTGGAAGGAGATCCGCTCGGTGTGGGTCAGCCACCGGAAGATGGCGCGCTGAACCGGCCCGGACGGCACAGGAACGGATAGCCGGCCGCCTCCGCCGCCGCGGCCGCCGCGTCACCCGCGCGGATCGCGTCGACCAGCCGGGTGTGGTCCATATAGGTCTCCGGCGTCAGCTCCTCGCCGACGTCCTCACGCAGCCAGTCCCGCAGCACCGCGCCGAGGTCCGCGTACATCTCGGTCATCACGTCGTTGTGCGAGGCGGCGACCACGGCCAGGTGGAAGGTGGCGTCGGCCGTCACGAAGGCCTCCGTGTCGCCCGACTCCCAGGCCTCCTCGCGTCGCACCAGGAGCGCGTCGAGCTGCTTGAGGTCCCTCTCGGTGCGCCGCTCGGCGGCCAGCCGCGCCGCCGAGGACTCCAGGGTGGAACGCAGTTCGGCGACGTGCCGCGGCTCCGCGTCGGCGAACCGGCGGTGCATCACGCCCGCCAGCTCACTCGTCGCCACTACGTACGTCCCCGAGCCCTGGCGGATGTCCAGCAGGCCGTTGTGCGCGAGCGCGCGGACCGCCTCACGGACGGTGTTGCGCGCGACGCCCAGCTGTCCGACCAGTTCGGGCTCCGTCGGGATCCGGGAGCCGACCGGCCACTCGCCCGAGGTGATCTGGTTGCGCAGCGCGGCGATGACCTGCTCGGACAGTGCCGAGCGGCGGGGATGGCTCAGGGGCATGGCACACCTTCGCACGGGAGGGACGGAAGAAGGCGCCCCGGGGATGGACAACCAATCATCCCATGATTCTATGATGGGTGTCATGGCACGTGAGGAAGCCCGGACAGTGAAGTCCACGACCGCACCCCCTTCCGCGACTGCTCGCAGCTCCGCGGCCGCACCGGAGGAGGGTGCCGCGGTACCCGCCCCGCGCGCGTGGACGGTGCGCCTGGTCGTCGTCGGCATCGTGCTGTCCGCCCTCAACCTGCGCCCCGCCATCACCAGCTTCGGTGCCCTCCTCGAAGAGGTGCGCGACGGCCTCGGCATGAGCGGCAGCCTGGCCGGCCTCCTCACCTCGGTGCCCCCGCTGTGCTTCGCCGTCTTCGGCGTCACGGCCCCCCGCCTGGCCCGCCGTTTCGGCGCGGGCGCGGTGGTGTGCGCGGGGATGGTCGCCATCACGGCGGGCCTGCTCATACGGCCCTACACCGGCTCCGCGGCGGGCTTCCTGGCCGCCAGCGCCCTCGCGCTCATGGGGATCGCCGTCAGCAACGTCCTGATGCCGGTCATCGTCAAGCGCTGGTTCCCGGACCGGGTGGGCTCCATGACCGGCCTGTACTCGATGGCCCTCGCCCTCGGCACTGCGGCGGCGGCCGCCGTGACGGTGCCGGTGACCGAGGCACTGGGCGGGAACTGGCAGTCCGGGCTCGCGGTGTGGGCGGCTCTGGCCGCGGCGGCCGTACTGCCGTGGATCCCGCTCGTACGGGACCGGGGAGCGACGCCTGCCGGAAAGGGCGTGTCCTGGCAGGCGTCCGCGCGCGTGGAGGGCGCGGGGGAGGTCCGGCACATGCACACACGCGTGGAGCGGCCCACCCTGCGGATCACCCGGAGCCGTACCGCCTGGGCGCTCGCCGTCTTCTTCGGGCTCCAGGCCACCGCCGCCTACATCACCATGGGCTGGATGGCGCAGATCTTCCGGGACGCGGGCGTGCCCGCGGGTACCGCGGGACTGCTGCTGGCCGTCACGATGGTGATGGGGGTTCCGCTGGCCTTCGTCATCCCGCGCGTGGCCACCCGGTTGCCGCACCAGGGCCCGATCGTGATCGTGCTCGGCGTCTGCGGTCTCGTCGGCTACGCGGGCCTGTATCTCGCCCCCGCTTCCGGCGCCTGGGCCTGGGCCGTGCTGCTCGGCGTTTCCAACTGTGCGTTCCCGCTGGCCCTCACCATGGTCGGGATGCGGGCCCGAACCGGCGCGGGCGTCGCTCAGCTGTCCGCCTTCGCGCAGAGCACCGGCTACCTGATCTCCATCCCCGGGCCGCTCCTGGTCGGCGTGCTCTACCAGCACAGCGGGGGCTGGGGCCTGCCGATCGGGCTCATGACCGGCCTGATGATCCCGCAGATGGCGGTCGGGGTGCTCGCGGGCCGCGACCGCACGGTGGAGGACGAGGCGGCCCGCTGAGGCCCCCGGCGGCCTCGGTAAGAGACCGGGGTGCGAGACTTGCCGTATGCCAGTGCTCGACCCGAACCCCCAGAACGGCCAGAAGAAGATGTTGCTGGTCTTCGGCTCGTTCCTCGCCATCTTCGTGGTCATCGCCATCATCGCGACGATCGCCTCGCCCTGATCCGACCACCCGTTCCCCGGCCCGACGGTGGGGTTAGCCCCCTGTCCCCTAGGGGGCGAGTGTCAGGGTCAACTGGGTGGATCACCGGATGGGTTGAGAGCCCCCGGTTCCGTACCTTCGAGTTGTGACCGCGATCCGCGGCTCACCGCCCACCGGCCACTCGAAGACAGCGGAGGCACTCATGTCGGCCCCTACGCAGACCCCGCCCCTCCCGGCGTCCAGGGGCGGCGTCGACATCCGGCTGCCCTGGTGGGCCCTGGCCCTCCCGACGCTCGCCTTCGTCGTGCTGCTGGCGCTCATCCTCAACCCCTCCGACGCGCACGCGGCCTCCGGCAGCCCCGCCGTCACCCAGTTCCTGGAGCGCGTACAGCAGCTCATAGCGCGCTGAGCACGCACGAAGCCGCTCGTCAACTCCCTGCGCCCCATGGCCTGTTTCATGCGAAGCTGGATCCCATGAGCGTCGCAGAACCCCGCAGGATCGTCCTTTTCCGGCATGCGAAAGCCGACTGGCCCGAGGTGACCGACCATGAGCGGCCGCTCGCCGACCGGGGCCGAAAAGATGCAGCTGAAGCCGGACGGCGACTGGTCGACTCAGGCATCCCCTTCGACCTGGCCCTCTGCTCCACCGCGACCCGGACCCGTGAGACCTGGAAGCTAGCCGTGCAGGAGTTTCCGCACCGGCCGAAAACGGTCTACGAGGAGCGGATCTACGAGGCATCTCCCGGCGAGCTGATCGCCGTACTCAACGAGACCCCGGACGACGTGCGCAACGCCGTCATGGTCGGACACAACCCGGGTGTGCAGGGCCTCGCGGACGTCCTCGCCGGCGCCGCCGAGGGCGACACCCGACGGCGGATGGAGGGCCGCGGGTTCCCGGCCGCCGCCTTCGCCGTCCTGACGTTCAGCGGCCCCTGGAAGGCCCTGGAGCCGGGCGCGGCCACCCTCGTCGACTACTGGGCGCCCTCCGACTGACGGACCCGCCCCGACCCGCGGCGAGACGATGACGTGACAGGGCCCGGCACCGCGCGGGTGCCGGGCCCTGTCGATCCGTCCGTCAGTCCTCCTCGTGCGCGTCCGCCGCCTCGACCTCTTCGCGGGTGACGCCCAGCAGATAGAGCACCGTGTCCAGGAAGGGCACGTTCACCGCGGTGTGCGCGGCCTCCCGCACCACCGGCTTGGCGTTGAAGGCGACCCCGAGTCCGGCCGCGTTCAGCATGTCCAGGTCGTTGGCACCGTCCCCGATCGCGACCGTCTGGGACAGCGGCACCCCCACCTCGGCGGCGAACCGGCGCAGCAGCCGTGCCTTGCCCGCGCGGTCCACGATCTCCCCGGTGACCTTGCCGGTGAGCTTCCCGTCGACGATCTCCAGCGTGTTGGCCTGGGCGAAGTCCAGCCCGAGACGCTCCTTCAGATCATCGGTGACCTGGGTGAACCCGCCCGAGACGACACCGACTTGGAAGCCGAGCCGCTTCAGCGTACGGATGAGGGTGCGCGCGCCCGGCGTCAGCCTGACCTCGCTGCGCACCTTGTCCACGACCGAGGCGTCCAGCCCCTCCAGAAGCGCCACACGCGCGTGCAGCGACTGCTCGAAGTCCAGCTCGCCCCGCATCGCGGCGGCCGTCACCTCGGCGACCTCGTCCTCGCAGCCGGCGTGCGCGGCGAAGAGCTCGATCACCTCGTCCTGGATGAGCGTGGAGTCCACGTCCATGACCACGAGCCGCTGGGCCCTGCGGTGCAGACCGGCGGCGACCACGGCCACGTCGACGCCGAGCTTGGCGGCGTCCGTCACGAGGGCGGTGCGCAGCGGCCCGGTCTCCACGCCGGACACCGCGAACTCGACCGCCGTGACCGGGTACTTGGCCAGCCGGAAGATACGGTCGATGTTGCCGCCCGCCTTGGCGATCTTGGCGGCGATCGCCGCGGTCGCCTCCGCGGTGAGGGGGTGACCGAGCACGGTGACCAGTGAACGCCCCAGCCCTCGCGGCCGGTTGTCGCCGAGGCCGGAGATGATCTCCGCCTGCATCTTGATCGAATCCGCCCAGCTGTGGACGGTCGCCCGCAGGTCACCCTCCAGCGCGCGGGGCGGCGCGGTCACGAGCGCGCACAGCACCATTCGGCCACGCGTGACGACCTGCTCGATGTCGACCACGTCGACCGAGTAGGCGGCGAGGGTGTCGAACAGACCGGCCGTGATGCCCGGCCTGTCCTTCCCGAAGATCTTGACGAGAAGGGTGGGGTCGTCGGGAGACGGGTTCTGTGAAGCGCTCATGGTGTTCCCACCGTATCCGGCACCCAGTGCCTTCTGCTCCCGCGGTCCGTCTGACGGACACGGAACACTCGGTGTCGAAAAGGTGGCGTGATCCTTATCCGCGGGTCACGACTCGGCTGCTGCGGGCGCCGCACCCGGCGTCGCGCTCGGTGGGCGCTCCGTGCTGCCCTTCCGTCTCGGCCGTGCGCGCAGTTGCGTGGGCGCGGTGGCGCGGTCGGTGTGCGCGGCGGCGGGCTTCACCCCGGACATTCGGCCCGCGGTGAACGACTGGGGTGCGCTGGCGGCGCTGGTCGAGGCGGGGCAGGGGGTGGCGCTGATGCCAGGCCTGTCTCAGCGCCGTCCCTTCGGCTTCCCCGGTGGTGGCGGCGGGGGCGGCGGGGGAGGAGGCGGTGCCTGCCGGCCCTCCTCCCCGGAGGACGGTCGTCGGCCACCGGGCCGCTGCCTGGGGGGCCGTTGCGGTGAGGGCTGATCGACCGGCCGGGCCATGGTGGGGGCGCCGTAGACGTTGTCGGGCGGTGCGGCGTCGTCGGTCCGGCGCGGCTCCTCAGGAGACCGACCCGCCTCCCGTGGCCGGCCGCTGTCCCCTTCCGAGCCCTCCCGTCCGGGCTCTCCCCGACGATCCTCACGGCGCGGCCCTGCCTCGCTGCCCGCACCGCCCGGTTCGTGCCGACGGTCCTCGGAACCCGGCGTCCACCCGACACCGGGCCGGGCATCCTCCGGCTCCAGCAACTCGTCCGGCACCCGCAGATACGGGTTCGTCACCGGATTCGGAGGCCGATACGACGTACCGGGCGCGTAGGGCCCCGCCCCCGCCCCCGCCTCACTGCCGTGGGGCCCTGCCTCACCGCTGTACGGCCCTGTCCCACCGGCGTACGGCGGCCCCACCGCACCGCTGTTCGACTCCGGACCACTGTCATACGGCCCTGCCGTGCCCCCGCCATAAGCTCCCGGCGCACCCCCGCCATACGGTCCCGCCGCACCGCGGTTCGGCACGGGCCCCCCGCCGTACGGCTCCGCCGCACCACCGCTGTTGGTTCCGGCCCCACTCTCCTCGTACGGCCTCGCTCCGCCACCGTCGTACGAACTGGCCTCACCCTCGTACGACCCGGAACCTCCGACTTCGTACCCCCTGACTCCCCCCGCGGACGCCCCCGCCCCGCCGACGTAAGCCCCACCCTCGCCCGCGTAGCGCGGCCCGCCGGCAAGCCCAGCACCCCGGTCCCCAGCCGTCCCCTCAAAGTCACGCCGTGCCAACTCCGCGGCCCGCGACCCCGCCGCCCCCGTCGCGCGGGCCAGCAACGCCCCGGCGGCCCCCGCCCCCGCACCCCACAGCGCCCCGAGCAGCACCGCCATCCCGAGCTGCCCCCGCAGCGTGATCCCGGCGCCGAAGGCGTCGAATCCCAGGACCGACAGCGAGGCGTCCACCGACACCTCCGTCAGCCAGGCGAGCAACGGCAACGCCAACGCGGTCGCGACCCCCAACCGCACCGCACACCGCCCGGCGAAACCAAGGGCCCCCGGATCCCGGCCGCCCCCGGAACTCATCCCGCCGGAACCCGAGTTCCACCCCTGCCCGGCACCGCCCCGCCCTGCCCGGCCGACTGCCCCCGCGCCGCCCGGGACCCCCACCGGCGTCCGCGCCGCGGTGAGCACCCCCGCCAGCAGCATCATCAGAGCTGCCCCCACCCCCAGCAGCCACACCCGTCCGTCCAGGTCCGCCAGCCGTGCCAGCGTCGCCGACTGGTCGGAGTCGGAGTTGAGCAGTCGGTCCAGCGGGTCCGGCAGGAAGTTCGTCAGGACGCCCGTCGCCCGGCCGTCGAAGGGGACGAACAGGCCGATGGGGATGCCCAGCCACACCCCATTGGGCGCCCCGAGCATCGCCGCTCCCGCGATCCGCTTGGGGTGGTCGTCGCCGATCGCCGCGTACACCGCCGCCGAGAGCCCCGCGGCCACCGCGACCAGCAGGACCGTCACGAGGGCCGACACGGCCGGCCGTACGACCCGGTGCACGGCCTCCCAGCCGCGCGGCAGCGGTGCACGGCGGGACGCCAGCAGCGCGATCAGCAGGATCCCCGCCGACCAGCCGAGTCCGCCGAGCAGGGTCGGCGCGGTGTCCACCGTGAAGCCGACCGCGGCCTTCGCGTCGACGAGGTTGCCGATCTGGTCGGGCAGCAGCCCGCCGATGTCCCCGACGTCACCCAGCCCGGGGATGTCGAGGCCGCCGCCGCCCGCGCCGGGCAGCTTGTCGAGGCCCAGGGAGGCCCCGTCGATCGTGATGACGTCGTGCCCCGCCCAGGCCAGCCCGCCGAGCATCGCCACGAACAACGCGATCACCGAGCCCGCGCGCGCGAGGAGTTCCGACGGTGCGATCACCGCTCCGGCGCCCCGCAGGGACCGTAGGAAGAACCAGGACAAAAGCACCGCACCGACCAGGCTGACGCCCAATGGCGTGATCTCGATGGCGGTGGCCGCCTCCGCACCCGTCAACCCGAACGCGGACACATCACCGGAAGGCGTCACGGAACCGCCTGCCGCAAGGGCCACGACAGCCGCGGTCATCGGCCCCAGGGAGGCGGCGGAATCAGCCTCCAGCAGATGCAGACCGAGTGCCGCCGTTCCCGCCATCCCGATCAACGCCCAGCTCACGGAGGCGATCGCGGACAGCAGGATGTCGCCCCACGGCAGCCTCACGCCGCCGTGTCGCGCGGTCTCGTGACTCATGGACGCACTCATGGCAGACCCCCCGATCCGCGGCGCGGCCGAGACCGCGCTTGTCCCCCTCGCGTGGATTACCCACTCTCCGGGTCGGTTTCAACCCCGTCAACGGAACCGGCCGAAGCGTGCGAACGTGGTCTTCTCGGGGCTCGGGTTTCGGTCAGGGGACGGATCCTGAAATGGTTCCCGACGATGTTCGACATCCCTACACTCCCTGTGACGGGGGCGATTCGGGGGGACTACTCAGTGGGGCTTGGAGTGCCGGAACTCGTACTGGAAGCGAACGGACGCACCTGGACGCTCGATCCGTCCAGGCCATAC
The DNA here is from genome assembly GCF_055570355.1 of Streptomyces sp. NPDC031225. NCBI lineage: Bacteria > Bacillati > Actinomycetota > Actinomycetes > Kitasatosporales > Streptomycetaceae > Streptomyces > Streptomyces sp. NPDC031225. Next base: position 167,880 of record NZ_JBVIHJ010000022.1, read on the forward strand.
AGTCTTGGGCGCGATCCGCAGGGGGACATCGTGTTCGACGACGCCAGGGTTTCCTGGCGTCACGCCACGATCAGCTGGAGCGGGCGCGGCTGGGTCATCGAGGACCACGGCAGCACCAACGGCACGTTCGTGCACGGGCAGCGGATCCACCAGACGGAGATCGGCCCCGGCTCTGCCGTACACCTGGGCAACGCGAGCGACGGCCCGCTGCTGGACTTCACCGGCGCCGCGGCCCCGGCCGCGCAGCCCCAAGCCCGGCAACAGCCGTACGCCGCGCAGGGAGTCCAGGGCGCGAGCCCCGGCTGGGCCCAGCAGACACCGCAGCAGGCGGCCCCGGAACCGGCCTCGCAACAGTCCCCGCAGTCCGGCTGGCCGCAGGCACAGCGGCCGTCGCACCCGCATTCGCAGGCGCCGCAGCAAGGTCACCAGCCTCAGCCGGGTCACCAACCGCAGCAGGGGCACCAGCCGCCGCAGAAGTTCCCGCAACAGCAGGGCCCCGACGGGGGCGTCGGCGCGAGCGCGCCGCCGGTCTACGGCGACCGCAGCCCGACCACGTTCCACCAGTTCACCATCGGTCGCATCATGCGCATCGGCCGTGCCCTGGAGAACGACCTGGTCGTCTCCGACCTCCAGGTCTCCCGCAACCACGCCGAGTTCCACTCGACGCCCGACGGCCGCATGGAGATCCGCGACCTCGGCTCGCACAACGGCACGTACGTCAACGGCCAGCCGATCACCAAGGGCGGTTCCGCGCTGCTCGGCCCGAGCGACATCGTCGGCGTCGGCCACTCCACGTTCCGGATCGTCGGCGACCGCCTCGAGGAGTTCGTCGACACCGGTGAGGTCTCCTTCTCGGCCCGCCACCTCACCGTCACCGTCGACGGCGGCAAGCAGATCCTCAAGGACGTCTCCTTCGGCGTCCCGGAGAAGTCCCTGATCGCGGTCATCGGACCGTCCGGTTCCGGCAAGTCGACCCTGCTCAAGGCGCTCACCGGCTACCGGCCCGCCAACCAGGGCGACGTCCTCTACGACAACCGCAACCTCTACAAGCAGTTCGCCGAGCTGCGCCAGCGCATCGGTCTGGTCCCGCAGGACGACATCCTGCACAAGGAGCTGACCGTCAAGAAGGCGCTCAAGTACGCGGCCAAGCTCCGCTTCCCCGCCGACACCACGGGCGAGGAGCGCGACCACCGCATAGGTGAGGTGCTCCGCGAACTGAAGCTGGACGTCCACAAGGAGAAGAAGGTCACCGCCCTCTCCGGCGGCCAGCGCAAGCGCGTCTCCGTGGCCCTGGAACTGCTCACCAAGCCGTCCCTGATCTTCCTGGACGAGCCGACCTCCGGCCTCGACCCGGGTATGGACCGCGATGTCATGCAGCTGCTGCGCGGCCTCGCCGACGACGGCCGGACGGTCCTTGTCGTCACCCACTCGGTGGCCGAGCTGGCGCTGTGCGACAAGCTCCTGGTGATGGCCCCGGGCGGCTCCGTCGCCTACTTCGGCCCGCCCGAGGAGGCCTTGAACTTCTTCGGCTACGACACCTGGGCCGACGTCTTCTCCGCCTTCGAGAACTATCGCGACTACGACTGGGCCGGACGCTGGAAGGGCTCGCAGCACTATCAGATGTACGCCGCGGACATCGACGCCGTTGCGCCGCAATCCGTACAGACGCCGCCGATGCACGGCATGAAGCCGCCGAAGCCACAGGGCTGGTTCGGTCAGTTCGGGACACTCGTGCGCCGCTATGTCTCGGTGATCGCGTCCGACAAGGGCTTCCTGGCCCTGACGGTGATCCTGCCGCTCGTCCTCGGCGCGGTGAGCCTGCTCATCGACTTCGGCGACCCGCTGCTGCCCAAGCCGATCGACCCCAGGACCAAACTCCCCGAGCCGAACAGCACGGCCACCACCGTGCTGCTCATCCTCGCGGTCGGCGCCTGCTTCGCCGGCGCCGCCAACTCCGTCCGTGAACTGATCAAGGAACGGGTCATCTACGAGCGGGAGCGGGCCACCGGCCTGTCCCGCTCGGCGTACCTGATGTCCAAGGTGTTCGTGCTCGGCGTGATCACCGTGCTGCAGGGGCTGCTGGTCGGCGTCATCGGCTTCGCCAGCCGCGGCCTCCCGACAGAGGGCCTGGTCCTCGGCAACCTGACGCTCGCGGAGCTGTGCCTGCCGATCATGGGCCTCGGGTTCACCTCGATGATGTTCGGCCTGATCATCTCCTCGCTGGTGAAGACGTCCGAGAAGACCATGCCGCTGCTGGTCATGTTCGCGATCGTCCAGGTCGTCTTCACCGGCTGTCTGTTCACCCTGAACGGCAAGATCGGCGTCAACGAGCTCTCGTACCTCATGCCGTCCCGCTGGGCGGTCGCCGCGGCGGGCGCCACCCTGGACTTCAACAAGGTCAACCCGCCCGTCAAGCCGGGCGACTCGACCGACCCGCTGTGGGACCACACGATCAGCGCCTGGGGCCTCGACATGATCGCGCTCGTCGCCATCGGCGTGGTCTGCGGCTTCTTCGTGGCCCGCTTCCTGCGCCGCCACGAACCCGAGGTCATGCGGAAGTAGCCCGGTCCGTCACGACAGCGAAGGGCGGCACCCCGGCAGGGGTGCCGCCCTTTTCCGCCTTTTCGCGTACGAGAGGTCCGCGCGGCCTCAGTAAGCGCTGTTCACGTTGTCGATCGAGCCGTACCGGTGGAACGCGTAGTTCGCGGAGGCGGTGATGTTGGCGACCGGGTTGTACTGGCTCCAGGACGTGCCGGGGACGTGGTAGGCGTCGAAGGTCGGCTTGATGATCTGCAGCAGACCGATCGACGGCGTGCCGTTGATCGCGTTGATGTCCCAGCCGTTGATGGCGCTCGGGTTGCCCGAGGACTCCCGCATGATGTTGCGGTACAGGCCGTTGTAGCTGCCCGGGATGCCCTTGGACTTCATGATGTCCAGGGACTGCTTGATCCAGCCGTCCAGGTTGTTGGCGTAGCTCTTGGGCGCCGCGGCCTTCAGCTTGGCACGCTGCGCGGACCGGCTCGCGGCCTCCTTGGCCTTGCGCGCCTTCGCGGCCTTCTTGGCGGCGGCCGCGGCGGCAGCCTTCTTCTTCGCGGCGGCGGCGGCCTTGGCCTTCGCTTCGGCCTTGGCCTTCGTCTCGGCGGCCTTGCCCTGGAAGGTCTTGGCGGCGAGCTGCTCGCTGACGTCCGCGTGGAGGCCCTTGAGCTGCTCGGAGGTGTAGGTCACCGGGACCGAGGAGGTGGCCGCCTCGGACGTGGTGGTCTCCGCGTTGCCCGGCACCGCGCTGAACGCGACGGCGGCGGCGCCGAGCGTGGCGACACCTGCGATGGCGATCCTGTGGCGCTTCGTCAGCGCACGACTACGACCACGGATGAAAGTGTTCTTGGGCATGCGGATGGACCTCTTCGAATAGCGCGGAGGTCGCTCGCTGTCCGGCGGGGGACACGGGTGCTTCCTGCACAAACGCCGCGGGCGGGACCCACGGCGTTGAGCGACGAGAGCCATTCTTAGCGGCCGCAAAATGCCACGGCAAAGGTGTGACGTACGATCCGGGGTAGTGGACCGGGGGATGGCAAATCGGGACAGACTGGAACGTCTGCCCCGTTCACGACGGAAGCCTGTGTCTCCTATCTGCCTTCGTACGTGATCTGCGCCCTATGTGCGGGCTCACACCGAGCGGAAGGCGGTCTCACCGCTAGTTGCTGCAGCAATGCTCTGTGTGAGGGCCCTCGTCCGGAAGGAGGAGATGCACGTCCCCGAACTCGTGCCAGAGGTAGTGCCCGCGCAGCGCCTCCTCGTAGCCGCGGTCGACCGCCGCCCGCCCCGCGACCGCCTCCAGCATCAGCAGATGCGAGGCCTCGGGCTCGTGCAGTCCGGTCAGCAGCCCGTCCACCACCCGTACCCCGCGCTCCGGGGTCACCACGAGATCCGTCCACCCCGCACGCGCGCGTACGACCCCGTCGGCCCCGGCCGCGGACTCCACGGCCCGCACGGCGGTCGTCCCGACGGCGACGACCCTGCCGTCCCCGGCCCTCACCGCGTTGATCAGCCGCGCGGAGGCCGCCGGCACCGCGTACCGCTCCGGATACGGCGGCTCGTGCGCCTCCGCCGAGGCCACCCCGGTGTGCAGCGTGACCGGTGCGAACTGCACACCGAGGCTCACCAGCTCCGTCACCAGCCGCGCGGTGAAGGGCCGGGCGGCACTGGGCATCTCGGCGCTGCCGGTGCCGTCGGGGGAGGGGAGGGCGAAGACCGTCTGGTAGACGGACAGCGGCTGGTCCCGTTCCGTATAGGAATAGCGAATGGGCCGCCCGTACTCACGGAGCAGGCGGTGCATCGCCGGACCGGCCCGAAAACCCGTCGCCCCCGTCACCCGGGCCCACCACAACCGCCCGCTCGCCTCACTCAGACTCTCCTCCAGGACCAGCCGGACGTCCCCGGGCAGCCGTATCTCCGTGCCCGCGGGACCGCCCGCACGCGCGCGCGTGGTGCCCGTGCCGTCCGGCTCCCGCAGCTCGACGGCCCACCGCCCGTCGTCCCCGAGGACCGAGAAGTGCACCACCACGCGTGCGTGCCCGCTCCACGCGTCCACGGCGGCGGCCCGCGTGGGCGAGGTGTTCACGACGAGCAGATCCCCGGCCCGCAGCAGACACGGCAACTCCCGGAACCCGTGGTGCGACACCTCTGTCCCACGCGACACCAGGAGCCGTACGGCATCCCGGTCCAGCCCGGGGCCGCGCTGTTCGGCCGGTACGCGCGCCGACAGCTCCTCCGGCACCTGCACCGTCAGCGTCATCGCCGGCCCTCCAGCAGCGCCGGCGCCCCGTACCGCCCGCTCACCGGCCGCTCGTCCAGCAGCCGCAGGAAGGCGGGCACCACACTGGCCGGCTCGGGCCGCGGGTCCCGGTCGTCCGGTACGGCCGCCGCGTACAGGTCCGTCGCCATGTCCCCGGGGTCGACGGCCCACACCCGCAGCTGAGGCTCCTCCTCGCCCAACACCGCCATGAGGTGGTCCAGGGCGGCCTTCGACGCCCCGTAACCGCCCCACGTCTCGTACGCCTCGGCCGCCGCGTCCGAGCTGACGGCGATCACCGACCCGGCCGCCGCGGTCCGCAACAGCGGCAGCGCTTCCTGGACCAGGCCCAGCGCGGCCACGACGTTCACCTCCAGTGCGCGGCGCAGCCCGTCCGGAGCCAGCCTCTCCAGGCGCACCAGCGGCTCGGCGCCCAGCGCGCTCGCGTTGTTCACCAGCAGATCGACGCCGCCGAGCTTCCAGGCCGCGGCCACCAGCTCGGAGCGGTGCGCCGGGTCCGTGACGTCCCCGGGCAGGGCCGTCACCCGGGCCCCCTGCTCGCTCATCGCGGCCGCGGTCGCCCGCAGCACCTCCGCGTTCCTGGCGTCGAGCACCAGATCCCAGCCCCGCGCGGCCAGGGCCTCGGCGAGCGCCCGCCCCAGCCCCTTCGAGGCCCCCGTGATGATCGCAACCGGCATGGCACGCCCTCTCGTCTCCCACCGCCACCACCGGGCGGTGACCTCACCGTAGGAAGACCACCCCGGGCCCCGCCTCGGACGCGGGTCCCGAAACAGCGGGTCCCTTCGTCCTACGCCGCCGACCCACCCACCACGGGCCGGGGACCGTCCGGCTGCACCGAGCAGTGCGGCCCGGCCGAGCCGAAGCCCGGTGACCGACGACAACGCCGCAGATGCGCGGGCCACGACCCGCGCCCAGGCACGCCCCACCGGGCAGGTCCTAGGTCCCGCGCCCCAGCCGACTGCCGTCACCGGCCCGATCCCCGCTGTCACACCCCGCCGGTACCGTGAGGTCATGAGTCAAGGCCCCCGGTCCGGCCTCGCCGCGGTGAGTTCCGCGCTGCTGGCCATGAGCAGGCACCTGGAGGTGCGGGACGTCCTCAAGACGATCGTGGCCTCCGCCCGCGAGCTGCTCGACGCGCAGTACGCCGCCCTCGGCGTCCCGGACGACCACGGCGGCTTCGCCCAGTTCGTGGTCGACGGCGTCAGCGACGAGCAGTGGAAGGCCATCGGCCCGCTCCCGCGGCAGCACGGCATCCTCGCCGCGATGCTCCACGAGGCCACCCCCGAGCGCCTCGCCGACGTCCGCGAGGACCCTCGCTTCGGGGGCTGGCCGTCCGCCCACCCAGACCTGGTCGACTTCCTGGGTCTGCCGATCCGCGACGGCGACGAGGTCATCGGCGCCCTCTTCCTCGCGAACAAGAACTGCCCCAGGCCGGAGGGCGGATGCGGCTTCACCGAGGACGACGAGGAACTCCTCGCCATCCTCGCCCAGCACGCCGCGATCGCCCTCACCAACGCCCGCCTCTACGAACGCAGCCGCGAGCTCACCATCGCCGAGGAGCGCTCCCGCCTGGCTCACGAACTGCACGACGCGGTCAGCCAGAAGCTCTTCTCCCTGCGCCTGACCGCCCAGGCCGCCACCGCCCTCGTCGACCGCGACCCGGCCCGCGCCAAGGGCGAGCTCCAGCAGGTGGCCGCGCTCGCCGCCGAGGCAGCCGACGAACTGCGCGCCGCGGTGGTCGAGTTGCGCCCCGCCGCCCTGGACGAGGACGGCCTGACCGCCACCCTCCGCACCCACATCCAGGTACTGGACCGCGCCCACGCCGCCCGCGTGACCTTCGCGGCACACAGCTTCCGCGCACTGCCCGCAGCCCAGGAGGAGGCCATGCTCCGCGTCGCCCAGGAGGCCCTGCACAACGCGCTGCGGCACTCGGGCGCCGAGCACGTGGACGTGACTCTGGACCGGCGCGGCAACGGAGCCGTCCTGCGCGTCACGGACGACGGCAGCGGATTCGAACCGAAGGCGATCCGCCGCGCGGGGCGACACCTCGGCCTGGTCTCCATGCGGGACCGGACGAGCGGGGTCGGCGGCACGCTGACCGTGGAGTCGGCGCCCGGCAAGGGCACCACGATCGAGATGGAGGTACCCGGTGGCTGACGCGATCAGGGTCCTGCTCGTCGACGACCACCAGGTCGTCCGCCGCGGCCTGCGCACCTTCCTGGAGGTGCAGGACGACATAGAGGTCGTGGGGGAGGCCGCCGACGGTGCCGAGGGCGTCGAGCGCGCCGAGGAACTGCAGCCCGACGTCGTCCTCATGGACGTCAAGATGCCGGGCATGGACGGCATCGACGCCCTGCGCAGACTCCGCGAACTGAACAACCCCGCCCGCGTGCTGGTCGTCACCAGCTTCACCGAACAGCGCACCGTGGTCCCGGCCCTGCGCGCGGGTGCCGCCGGATACGTCTACAAGGACGTCGACCCCGACGCCCTGGCCGGTGCCATCCGCTCCGTGCACGCCGGCCACATCCTGCTCCAACCCGAGGTGGCCGGCGTCCTGTTGTCCCAGGAGGAGAACAACTCCGGCCTGGGCAGGGGCGGTTCGCTCACCGAGCGGGAGCGTGAGGTGCTCATGCTGATCGCCGACGGCCGCTCCAACCGGGAGATCGCCCGCGCGCTGGTCCTCTCCGAGAAGACCGTCAAGACCCACGTCTCGAACATCCTGATGAAGCTCGACCTGGCGGACCGAACACAGGCGGCTCTGTGGGCGGTTCGCCACGGTATGGCCGGTTGATCCACGGGGCGTCGGCAATACGGAGGGTTCCGCTCCGGAGTGAGATTCATACCGTCGTGGGAATGTCCCCCGAATGGCGCATCCTTCGTGGATCTCCGCCGTTCTCCAGTGCGTGCTGCGGCGACTGCCGCGGCAATCGCTAGGAGGGCTTAGAAGTGAAGAACCTGAAGAAGGCAGCGGCCGTGACGATGGTGGCCGGCGGGCTGATCGCCGCCGGTGCCGGTATGGCCTCCGCCACCGACGGGTCGCACGCCGACGGCAACGCCGTGGGCTCGCCCGGCGTCGCCTCCGGCAACCTCGTCCAGGCCCCGGTGCACGTCCCGGTGAACGCGGTCGGCAACAGCGTCAACGTCATCGGCGTGCTGAACCCCGCCTTCGGCAACCTCGGCATCAACCACTGATTCCCCTCGCCGAGCGAGCAGTGACTTCGGCCTCCCGGGCGCCCCGCGCACCCGGGAGGCCGGTCTCTTTGTCGTAGGAATGATCCGAACGGTCGGTCCTGCTCACATCTGCGCACCGTCCCCCTCCCTTCCGCGTTGACCAGCGCACGACCCGCGGCCGGGTCGGACACGCAAACGCAGGAGGAACGCTTCTCATGAACATCGCCAAGAAGGCCGCCGTGGCCATCACCGTCGCCGGTATCGCCACGGGTGCCGCTGCCGGTGCCGCTGTCGCCGACGCGGGTGCCGACGGCGCGGCCGTGAAGTCGCCGGGTGTCGCCTCGGGCAACCTCGTCCAGGTGCCGGTGCACGTCCCGGTGAACGTGGTCGGCAACACCGCCAACGTCATCGCCCTGCTGAACCCGGCCTTCGGTAACACGGGTGTGAACGACTGACGTCGGATCCGAGCCGCGGGGCCCCACAAGTCGACGGAGACTTGTGGGGCCTTTGGTATGCGTCGGCTGTGGGCCGGTGGGGGCTGGTCGCGCAGTTCCCCGCGCCCCCAAGTGGGTGCAACTGAGTCTTTCAGGGGCGCGGGGAACTGCGCGACCTGCCACGACGCACCCGCACAACTCACCGCACCCCTCGCTCCAGCTCCTCCACATACGCGTTGTACGCAGCCACCAGGGCCCTACGGGCCGTCCGCTCCACCGGCCTCAGCGCCTCGGACCGCGCTCCCATCTCCCCGGCGGTCACAGCCGCCCCGTGCCCGTTCTCATGAGCGAGCGACACCAACAACCCCACCCGCTGAGCGAGCTCCAACACCCGCACAGCCCGCGGCGGATACCCCGGCGCCAGAACCTCCCGCCCCCGCTCGGCCCGCGCCCGGTACGCATCGAGCGCCGCCTCAGCCACCGGCCCCGACCCGGCCACATCCAACCGCGACAACACCTCAGTCGCCTCCCGCAGGGCCTCCGCGAGCTCCCGCTCGGCCTCGCCGAGCGACGGCACATCGGCCGGCGGCGCCTCCCGCACCGGCAGCACATGCCACACCACCTCGACATGCACATCACCCGAGGGCCCGGCCTCATACACCTCCGGCACCAGGCCCAGCGCGGCGCCGTAACAGACCACCGCCTCCTCCGCCTCCAACGCGCGCGCGTTGAAGTCCGGCGGCCCGCTCAGCCCCAGCGGATGCCCGGGAGCGGGCAGCGCGACCCGCAGACCGGTGACCCCGAGCGACCGCAGCCGCCCGAGCGCCAGCGTCAGACCGACGGCCGCCGTCTCACCCGGCAGCCCTTCGACCCGGTGCGCGGCATCGTCACCGACGATCGCCAGCGCGGCGTCGTCCGGTGAGACAAGTCCGGCCAAAAGGCCGTTTCCCCAAGCGGCAAGGCGTCCAGAGCGTGGTTCCGAGAGCATGCCCCCACCCTAAGGACCGGACCGATGGAAGGGAGCGGCCGACCGGTGGCGTAGATTTCATCGAGGGCTGCGCCGATTGCGCGCACGCGACAGCCGAGACGCCGACACCGGTCACACAGCAAGGGGAGACAACGCGCTCATGAGCGATGTTCTGGAGCTTCAGGACGTATCCGTGGTCCGCGAGGACCGGGCTCTGGTGGACCAGGTCTCCTGGTCGGTCAAGGAAGGCGAGCGATGGGTCATCCTCGGCCCGAACGGCGCCGGCAAGACCACGCTCCTGAACCTCGCCTCCAGCTACCTCTACCCCAGCAAGGGCACCGCCACCATCCTCGGCGAGACCCTCGGCAGGCCCGGCACCGACGTCTTCGAACTGCGCCCGCGGATCGGCATGGCGGGCATCGCCATGGCCGACAAGCTCCCCAAGCGCCAGACCGTTCTTGAGACCGTACTGACAGCGGCGTACGGCATGACCGCCGGCTGGCAGGAGGAGTACGAGGACATCGACGAACAGCGCGCGCGTGCCTTCCTCGACCGCCTCGGCATGAGCGACTACCTGGACCGCAAGTTCGGCACCCTCTCCGAGGGCGAGCGCAAGCGCACCCTCATCGCCCGCGCCCTGATGACCGACCCCGAGCTCCTTCTCCTCGACGAGCCGGCCGCGGGCCTCGACCTCGGCGGCCGCGAGGACCTGGTCCGCCGCCTCGGCCGGCTCGCCCGCGATCCGATCGCCCCCTCGATGCTCATGGTCACCCACCACGTCGAGGAGATCGCCCCCGGTTTCACCCACGTCCTGATGATCCGCCAGGGCAAGGTCCTCGCCGCTGGTCCGCTGGAGCTCGAACTCACCTCGCGCAACCTGTCCCTCTGCTTCGGCCTCCCTCTCGTCGTCGAACAGGTCGGCGACCGCTGGACCGCGCACGGCCTGCCGCTGTCGTGATCACGTGAAGTACCCGCAAAAACAGGGGTAAGAAGCCCGTTCCCGCTCCATCGCGCCCTGTCCGAGGTGGTACCCCCGGACCTACCATGACCACGTGAACGACATCAACGCATGGGTGTGGTGGCTCGTCGCGGCGGCAGCGCTCGGCATTCCGCTCGTAGTGACCGCGATGCCGGAGTTCGCCATGTTCGCGGCAGGCGCCGTCGCCGCAGCGGTATCGGCCGGACTCGGCGGTGATGTCGTCGTCCAGGTGCTCGTCTTCGTCGCCGTCTCGGTCGCCCTCATCGCCGTCGTACGGCCCATTGCGAACCGGCATCGCTCACAGCGCCCCCAACTCGTCACGGGAATCGACGCGTTGAAGGGCAAACAGGCCGTCGTCCTGGAGCGCGTCGACAGCGCGGGCGGCCGGATCAAGCTCGCCGGCGAGGTCTGGTCGGCACGCTCTCTCGAAACCGGCCGTGCCTACGACGTAGGCCAGGAAGTGGATGTCGTCGACATCGAGGGAGCCACGGCGATCATCATGTGACCTCGCAGGATGCAACTGAACCGAACGCACCACGCGTCACACGACGGTCTGTCAGACTCGACCAGCAAGATCTTCAACAACCATAAGATCTTCCGAGAACACCGAGGCGGAGAAGGGCACGGGGAGCACGATGGAACCGGTCATCATCGTCTTGATCATCCTGGTGGTGTTGGTCTTCATCGCCCTGATCAAGACGATCCAAGTCATCCCACAGGCCAGTGCGGCCATCGTGGAGCGCTTCGGCCGCTACACGCGGACACTCAACGCGGGACTGAACATCGTCGTCCCGTTCATAGACACCATCCGCAACCGCATCGACCTGCGTGAACAGGTCGTGCCGTTCCCGCCGCAGCCGGTGATCACCCAGGACAACCTGGTCGTCAACATCGACACGGTCATCTACTACCAGGTGACCGACGCACGGGCCGCCACCTACGAGGTCGCCAGCTACATCCAGGCGATCGAGCAGCTCACCGTCACCACGCTCCGCAACATCATCGGTGGCATGGACCTGGAGCGGACCCTGACCTCCCGCGAGGAGATCAACGCGGCCCTGCGCGGCGTCCTCGACGAGGCCACCGGCAAGTGGGGCATCCGCGTCAACCGCGTGGAACTGAAGGCGATCGAGCCCCCGACCTCCATCCAGGACTCGATGGAGAAGCAGATGCGCGCCGACCGTGACAAGCGCGCGGCGATCCTGACGGCCGAAGGTACCCGCCAGGCCGCCATCCTCACCGCCGAGGGTGAGAAGCAGTCCCAGATCCTGCGCGCCGAGGGTGAAGCGAAGGCGGCGGCCCTCCGCGCCGAAGGCGAGGCCCAGGCCGTCCGCACGGTCTTCGAGGCCATCCACGCCGGAGACCCCGACCAGAAGCTCCTCAGCTACCAGTACCTCCAGATGCTCCCCAAGATCGCCGAGGGCGACGCCAACAAGCTCTGGATCGTCCCCAGCGAAATCGGCGACGCCCTCAAGGGCCTCTCCGGAGCGATGGGCAACTTCGGCAACTTCGGCGGCGGTTCGGGCGGCGGCAACGGCGGCAACGGCGGCTCGGAACGCCGGGAGAACCCGAAGATCGACTGACAGTCCCGGAAAAGCAAGGTTCCCCGCACCCACCCAGGGGCGCGGGGAACCGCGCGACAAGCCACGACGAACCCGCAGCCGCCAACCGAACCGTTCAGGGCAGAAGACTATGCGGCCTCTCCGGCCAACCACTCCGGCAGCGCCGAGAAGTCCTCGCGCCCCAGCGACAGCAGCATCGCGTCAGCCGGAGTCGGCTCGAACGGCTCCCGCAGCAACGGCATCCCAGCCTCCACCGGAGTCCGGTTCGCCTTGCGGTGGTTGTCCTCCGCGCAGGAGGCCACCGTATTCAGCCAGGTGTCCTGACCACCCTGCGACCGCGGCAGCACGTGGTCCACGGTCGTCGCCCGCCGCCCGCAGTATGCGCACCTGTGCCGGTCACGTACCAGAACACCCCGCCGGGACCACGGGGCTTGTCTTCGGAAGGGCACCCGCACATACCTGCACAGCCTGATCACCCGGGGCGCCGGTATGTCGACCGCGGCTCCGCGCATGCGCAGTTCGGGGTGGGACTGCTCGACGACGGCCTTGTCCTGAAGCACCAGAACGACGGCGCGGTTCAACGTCACCGTCGACAGTGGCTCGAAGCTCGCATTCAGTACCAGCGTGTCCCGCATAACCAGCCCACCTCCCGTGCGCACCGGCCCACCCCCAGGCGGGCTTGGGCTTGGATCAACTCTGGCCGGGCACGCCGAGATGGACAACGCAATAAAAATGCCCGCCCCTGATCAATTCCAAGACCAGAGGCGGGCAAACGTCCCATGAACGTCAGGCTTCGGCAGGCACCTCGTACTCGCCGATCAACTGGGCCCGGGCGATCGCATGGAACCGCAGGTTGAAGCCCACAAAAGCAGGAGAGGCATCGGAATCCGGCCCGAGCTTCTCCTGGTCCACGGCGTACACCGTGAAGACGTACCGATGCGGCCCGTCCCCGGCCGGCGGAGCGGCCCCACCGAAGTCCTTCGACCCGTAGTCGTTGCGCGCCTGTACGGCCCCCTCCGGCAGCCCCTCGAACTTCCCGCTGCCCGCACCCACCGGCAACTCGGTCACCGAGGCCGGGATGTCGAACACCACCCAGTGCCAGAACCCGCTGCCCGTCGGGGCGTCGGGGTCATAGCAGGTCACGGCGAAGCTCTTGGTCCCGCCCGGAAAGCCCTCCCAACGCAGCTGCGGAGAAGTGTTGCCGGCCGCGTAGACCTGAGCGTCCTTGAGGGGCGAACCCTCCTCGACGTCCTCGCTCGTCACCGTGAACGACGGCACGGACGGATGGAAATCATGGGGGAGCGGCCGCCGCTTGAGCTCAGTCACCTCGGTACCTCCTGATCGATCACCGGAATCAGCAGTTCCGAGCCTAGAACCAGTTGCGCTTGCTGCCGACCTCGGACAGCCACTGGTTGAGGTACCCGGCCCAGTCGGTGCCCTGGAAGTCGTGCAGACCCACCTGGAAGGACCGGAAGGTGTCACTGCCCTCGCTGAACAGCCCCGGCTTCTTGTCCATCTCCAGGATGACGTCCATCGCGTTACCGTCCGCGACGAAGCTCAACTCGACCTGGTTGAGCCCGCGGTACTGCTGCGGCGGGAAGAACTCGATCTCCTGGTAGAACGGCAGCTGCTGCCGCGTCCCACGGATGTGACCGCGCTCCAGGTCCGCGTTCTTGAAGCGGAAGCCCAGCTGCATGAACGCGTCCAGGATCGCCTTCTGCGCCGGCAGCGGGTGCACGTTGATGGGGTCGAGGTCACCGGAGTCCACGGCACGCGCGATCGCCAGCTCGGTCGTCACACCGACGTTCATGCCACGCAGCGCCTGCCCGTCGATCATCGTGATCGGCGTCTCCCAAGGGATCTCCAGCCCGAACGGCACCGAGTGCACCGCGTTCGGCTGCAGCTCGAAGGCCCCGCCGAGCGACACCTTCGTGAACTCGATGTCCTGCTTGTACTCCTGGTCGCCGCTCTCGACCTCGACCTTGGCCTGCAGTCCGACCGACAGCCCCTCGATCCGCTGGTCGACGGACCCGCCCTGGATCCGCACCTCACCCTGGACGACACCACCCGGGACGACGTTGACCTCGGTCAGCACCGTCTCCACCGAAGCCCCACCGGCACCCAGGCTCGCGAGCAGCTTCTTGAACGCCATGTCTCTCCTTACAACGCGCGGATTCCTGATCCCTACAAACGCGATCCGGCCGTGGTCGGTTCCGCGCCCTCACCCTGACAAGCGGACGGACCCTTGACCACCCCTTGGCACACACCCGTCTGGACTACGCTCGTACGCCATGATCACGCCCCCGGACCGTACGCCACTGACACGAGAGTTCTTCGACCGCCCTGTACTGGAAGTCGCCCCCGACCTCGTCGGCCGCACCCTCGTCCGTACGACCCCGGACGGCCCGATCGCGGTGCGCCTCACGGAGGTCGAGGCATACGACGGTCCGAACGACCCCGGCTCCCACGCCTATCGCGGCCAGACGCCCCGCAACAGCGTGATGTTCGGTCCACCCGGGTACGTGTACGTCTACTTCACCTACGGCATGTGGTTCTGCATGAACCTGGTGTGCGGACCGGAGGGACGCGCGAGTGCCGTCCTGCTCCGCGCAGGCGAGGTCCTCGAAGGCGCGGATCTGGCGCGCAAACGTCGACTCTCAGCCCGAAATGACAAGGAACTGGCCAAAGGACCGGCTCGCCTCGCTACCGCCCTGGGCGTGGACCGGGCCCTGAACGGCACGGACGCGTGCGGGGCTGGCGAGACCCCACTGAGGGTGCTTGCCGGCACCCCGGTTCCCCCCGACCAGGTACTCAACGGTCCACGGACCGGAGTGGCCGGCGACGGGGGCGTGCACCCCTGGCGGTTCTGGGCCGCCAACGACCCGACGGTGAGCCCCTATCGGGCCCATGTCCCGAGGCGCCGCTCAAGTTGACTCGCTCTTGGAAGATGCGTAACGTGGCCCGAGCCGCTTGACCCGGGTACGGCAATCGCCTGCAGCCGGAAGCGGCCAAACCACTACCTACGACTTCCCCTCGGCGGGGGCGATTTCGGCGTGCTCTCATGCCCGAATTCGAACTCGCAGAACTCGATTATGAGTTGCGGAGGGAGTCCGCTAACGTAGTGAATGTCGAAAGGCCCCGCCGACCGGGATTCAGTTCCGAAAGGCCCTGAGAAATCAGGACCGAAAGGATCTGGTAGAGTCGGAAACGCAAGACCGAAGGGAAAAAGCCCGGAGGAAAGCCCGAGAGGGTGAGTACAAAGGAAGCGTCCGTTCCTTGAGAACTCAACAGCGTGCCAAAAATCAACGCCAGATATGTTGATA
>NZ_JBVIHJ010000023.1:0-179264 GCF_055570355.1 Streptomyces sp. NPDC031225
CCCCCCCCCCCCCCCCCCCCCCCCCCCCCCCCCCCCCCCCCCCCCCCCCCCCCCCCCCCCCCCCCCCCCCCCCCCCCCCCCCCCCCCCGGGCCGGGTTCTGGCACAGTCGGCCCATGAGCGACTTCTCCGCCAAACCCGTGCTGACCGGCGACAGGACCGTGCTGCGACCGTTCACGGAGGCGGACGCCGAGATCATGGCGGAGATCATCGAGGACCCCGAGGTCGTCCGCCTCACCGGGCCGCCCACCGGCGACCTCACCCTGGAACGCCTGCGCTCCTGGTACGGCTCCCGGTCCGCCCAGCCCGACCGGCTCGACCTCGCCGTCACCGACCGCGCCGACGGCGAACTCGTCGGCGAGGTCGTCCTGTACGAGTACGACGCCCACGCCCGCAGCTGCACGTTCCGCACCCTCATCGGCCCCCGGGGGCGCGGGCGCGGCCTGGGCACCGAGGCCACGCGGCTCGTGGTCGGATACGGCTTCGAGCAACTCGGCCTGCACCGGATCGAGTTGGAGGCCTACGGCCACAACGCCCGTGCCCTGCGGGTCTACGAGAAGGCCGGGTTCGTGGTCGAAGGGGTGCGGCGGGAGGCCGATCTGCGGGACGGCGAGTGGGTGGACTGGGTGGTCATGGGCATCCTCGACCGCGACTGGGCCGCCCTCAGCGCCACGGCTCGATGACCGTCACCCCCGCTCCCGGTGCCGTGCCCATCGCCGCCAGGGCGTCCGGGACCTCGTCCAGTGAGATCGTGGACGTGACGAGCAGGTCCGGCCGCAGGACACCCGCCCGGACCAGTTCCAGCATCGGCGGATAGGCGTGGGCGGCCATGCCGTGGCTGCCGAGGAGTTCCAGTTCCAGGGCGATCGCGCGGGCCATCGGGACCGGGGTCGTACCGTCCGCCGAGGGCAGCAGGCCGACCTGGACGTGCCGGCCGCGGCGGCGCAGGGAGTTGACCGAGGCCGCGCAGGTACTGGGTGAGCCGAGGGCGTCCAGGGAGAGATGCGCGCCGCCGCCGGTCAGGTCGCGGATCGCCGCGGCCGTGTCCTTCACGCCGGTCGCGTCCACGCACTCCGTCGCCCCGAACTTCCTTGCCAGGGCGAGGGCCTGGGGCGACACGTCCACCGCCACCACCCGGGCTCCCGAGGCCGCCGCGACCATCACCGCGGACAGGCCCACCCCACCGCAGCCGTGCACCGCGACCCACTCCCCCGCGGTGACTCCGCCCTGCTGCACCACCGCTCTGAACGCCGTGGCGAAACGGCAGCCCAGCGAGGCCGCCGTGGTGAAGGACATGTCCTGCGGTACGGCCACCAGGTTCACGTCGGCGTGGTCCAGCGCCACGTACCGGGCGAAGGAACCCCAGTGGGTGAAGCCGGGCTGGGTCTGGTGCTCGCAGATCTGGTGATCGCCCGCGGCGCACGAGGCGCAGGTGCCGCAGGCGCAGACGAAGGGGACGGTCACCCGGTCGCCGGGCCGCCAGGAGCCGACCAGGGGGCCGACCGCTTCCACGACACCGGCGAGTTCATGGCCCGGGACGTGCGGGAGGACGATGTCCGGGTCGTGACCCTGCCAGCCGTGCCAGTCGCTCCGACACAGGCCGGTGGCCTCCACGCGGACCACCGCACCGTGGTCCGCCGGGTGGGGGTCGGGGACCTCACGCACCTCCGGAGGCTCGCCGTACCGTTCGAAGACCACCGCTCGCATGTGCCGTCCCCTCTCCGTTTTCGTCTGCGGGTCCATGGTCGCCGGTCGCGCGGGCCGTGCGCGCTGTCATGCCGGTGCGGTCGCCGGGCGGGCGGGACCTCGCTTGGAGAAATACCCCCTAGGGGTATAGGGTGTGCATCATAGACCTTGCACACCTCTCATGAGTCATGAGGAGAACGACATGACCGCACAGACCGACACCCCGGGTTCCGTCACCGCCGTCTACAAGGTGAGCGGGATGAGCTGCGGACACTGCGAAGGAGCCGTCTCCGGTGAGATCTCCGAGATCGACGGGGTCGAGTCGGTGAAGGCGGTCGCCTCCAGCGGGGAGGTCACGGTGGTCTCCTCGGCACCGCTGGACGAGGAAGCCGTACGGGCCGCGGTGGACGAGGCCGGGTTCGAGCTCGTCGGGCGGGCCTGAGGCCACCGGCCCGAGAGCCGCGGGAGGCCGCCGGGCGACTGCCGGCCTCGTCGTGGCCTGTCCTGCAGTTCCCCGCGCCCCGAAGGCGTAGCTCAACCGTCTGTGGAGAGTCACCCGACATGTCCAGCACCACTCAGGCTCCGGCAACACCGGTCACCGATGTCGAGCTCGTCATCGGCGGGATGACCTGTGCCTCCTGTGCGGCCCGGGTCGAGAAGAAGCTCAACCGGATGGACGGGGTCACTGCCACCGTCAACTACGCGACCGAGAAGGCCAGGGTCAGCTACCCGGCCGGGGTGGAGGTCGCCGATCTGATCGCGACCGTGGTGAAGACCGGGTACACGGCCGAGGAACCCGCGCCGCCCGCACCCCAAGAGGCCGCGGAGGTCCAGGAGGCCCCCGAGCTCACCGCTCTCCGTCAGCGGCTCGTCGTCTCCGCCGCTCTGGCTGTCCCCGTCGTCCTGCTCTCCATGATCCCCGCCCTCCAGTTCGACAACTGGCAGTGGCTCGCGCTCACCCTCGCCTCGCCCGTCGTCGTGTGGGGCGGATGGCCCTTCCACCGGGCCGCCTGGACGAACATGAGGCACGCAGCGGCCACCATGGACACCCTGGTCTCGGTCGGCACCCTCGCCGCGTTCGGCTGGTCGCTGTGGGCGTTGTTCTTCGGGGACGCGGGGATGCCGGGCATGCGGGAGGGGTTCGAGTTCACCGTCGGCGGCATGGACGGCGCCTCGACGATCTATCTCGAGGTCGCCGCCGGAGTCATCACCTTCATCCTGCTGGGCCGCTATCTGGAGGCCCGCGCCAAGCGGCACGCGGGGGCCGCTCTCAGGGCGCTGCTGGAGCTGGGCGCCAAGGACGTCTGCGTGCTGCGCGACGGGCGTGAGGTGCGGATCCCGGCGGAGCGGCTGGGCGTCGGGGACCGGTTCGTCGTACGGCCCGGGGAGAAGATCGCGACCGACGGCACCGTCGTCGAGGGCGTGTCCGCGGTGGACGCGTCCATGCTGACCGGCGAGTCGCTGCCGGTGGACGTCGGCGTCGGCGACGTCGTCACCGGCGCGACCGTCAACGCCGGCGGGCTGCTCGTCGTGGCGGCGACCCGGATCGGGGCCGACACCCAGCTCGCGCGGATGGCGAGGCTGGTGGAGGACGCGCAGAACGGCAAGGCGGAGGTGCAGCGGCTGGCCGACCGGGTCTCCGCGGTGTTCGTGCCGGTCGTCATCGTCATCGCGGTCGCCACCTTCGGCGGGTGGCTCGGCGCCACCGGGGACACCGTCGCCGCGTTCACGGCCGCCGTCGCCGTGCTGATCATCGCCTGCCCGTGCGCCCTCGGGCTGGCCACGCCGACCGCGCTCATGGTGGGCACCGGGCGCGGCGCCCAGCTCGGCATCCTGATCAAGGGGCCCGAGGTCCTGGAGTCCACGCGGCGCGTCGACACCGTCGTCCTGGACAAGACCGGCACGGTCACCACGGGCCGGATGGCCCTCCAGGAGGTCCACGTCGTCCCGGACGCCGACGAGAAGCAGGTGCTGCGGCTCGCGGGCGCCCTGGAGCACGCCTCCGAGCACCCGGTGGCCCGCGCGGTCGCCGCGGGCGCCGAGGAGCGGGTCGGGCCGCTGCCGCAGGCCGAGCGGTTCGAGAACGTCCCCGGGAAGGGCGTACGCGGGCGCGTGGAGGGCCGCGAGGTGGCCGTGGGGCGACTGTTCGACGTGCTGCCCGTCGAGCTGGCCCGGGCGAAGGAGGAGGCCGAGCGGGGCGGTCGTACGGCTGTCGTCGTCGGCTGGGACGGCGTGGCCCGGGGCGTCCTGGCCGTCGCCGACACGGTCAAGGAGACCAGCGCGGAGGCGGTGCGGTCACTGCGGGCGCTGGGGCTCACGCCGGTGCTGCTGACCGGGGACAACCGGGCGGTGGCCGAATCCGTGGCCCGGGCCGTCGGTATCGACCGGGTGGTCGCCGAGGTGCTGCCCGAGGACAAGGTCGACGCCGTACGGCGGCTTCAGGGCGAGGGCCGTGTCGTCGCGATGGTCGGTGACGGGGTCAACGACGCGGCAGCGCTCGCCGCCGCCGACCTGGGCCTGGCGATGGGGACCGGGACCGACGCGGCGATCGAGGCGGGGGACCTGACCCTGGTGCGCGGGGATCTGCGGGTGGCCGCGGACGCGATCCGGCTCTCCCGGCGCACCCTCTCCACCATCAAGGGCAATCTCGTGTGGGCCTTCGGCTACAACGTGGCCGCGCTGCCGCTGGCGGCGGCCGGCCTGCTGAACCCGATGATCGCGGGGGCCGCGATGGCGTTCTCCTCGGTGTTCGTGGTGACCAACAGCCTGCGGCTGCGTGCCTTCCGTTGAGGATCCTTTGACGGACCCCCTCTGGAGTCCCGGGCCACGCTCACATAAGCTCTTCACAAGACTCGCGCATCGTCCTTACGCTGGGGTCCCGTTCGCTGTACCCGGGCTCTTGCGTATCTAACGGACATTTGCAAGAGACGCAGATCACAGTGATGCGAACGTAACCATCGAAGGGCTTCGAAGGTCTAAGTTGGCGATGTCAGACAGCGTCTTGGGGGGCGTTGGCTGGCGTCTGAGGATGTCTTGGGGGACTTCCTCGGAGATGCGTTGCCGGGGCACGCACTTAGGGAAGCTTTGAGCGGCCCTCCCGACCGTGCGCTGTCCCGGCAGACCGCACACTGGAGTAGTACGAGGAGTTTTGCTCGTTCTGCTCAAACAGCGGTACCAGCAGTATCAAGAACAGCGATTCAGGCGCTGGTCTCTCAGACGCCCGGCCGGATCCCGTGGGGGGAATCCGCACCGGGACATGGGAAGGCGCCCTGGACGCCGGCCCGTGGGGGGACCGTCGCCAGGGCGCCTTCCGCTTTTCATTTCTACGAGCGCACACCGCACCCACCCAAGGGGCGCGGGGAACTGCGCGACCAGCCACAACCGGCCCGCAGCCGCCCACGCTCCTCAGACGGCAGTCTCCGGGGCGTACCGCACCCCCACCGGCAAGGTGTCAGCGCTCCTCGACCGGGACGAAGTCCCTCTCCACGACACCCGTGTAGATCTGGCGCGGGCGGCCGATGCGGGAACCCGGCTCCTTGATCATCTCGTGCCACTGGGCGATCCAGCCCGGCAGGCGGCCGAGGGCGAACAGGACCGTGAACATCTCGGTCGGGAAGCCCATGGCGCGGTAGATCAGGCCCGTGTAGAAGTCGACGTTCGGGTAGAGGCTGCGCGAGACGAAGTAGTCGTCGGAGAGCGCGTGCTCCTCCAGCTTGAGCGCGATGTCCAGCAGCTCGTCGGACTTGCCGAGGGCCGAGAGGACGTCGTGCGCCGCAGCCTTGATGATCTTGGCGCGCGGGTCGAAGTTCTTGTAGACCCGGTGGCCGAAGCCCATCAGCCGGACGCCCTCCTCCTTGTTCTTCACCTTGCGGATGAAGGAGTCGACGTCACCGCCGGAGGCCTGGATGCCTTCCAGCATCTCCAGGACGGACTGGTTGGCGCCGCCGTGCAGCGGGCCCCACAGGGCGTTGATGCCGGCGGAGATCGAGGCGAACATGTTCGCCTGGGACGAGCCGACGAGGCGGACCGTCGAGGTCGAACAGTTCTGCTCGTGGTCGGCGTGCAGGATGAGCAGCTTGTCCAGGGCCGCGACGACGACCGGGTCCAGGTCGTACTCCTGGGCGGGGACCGAGAAGGTCATGCGCAGGAAGTTCTCGACGTAACCGAGGTCGTTGCGCGGGTAGACGAACGGGTGACCGATCGACTTCTTGTACGCGTACGCGGCGATCGTCGGAAGCTTGGCGAGCAGCCGGATCGTCGAGAGGTTGCGCTGCTTCTCGTCGAAGGGGTTGTGGCTGTCCTGGTAGAACGTGGACAGCGCGGACACGACCGACGACAGCATGGCCATCGGGTGGGCGTCACGCGGGAAGCCGCGGTAGAAGTTCTTGACGTCCTCGTGCAGCAGGGTGTGCTGCGTGATGTCGTTCTGGAACACGGTGAGCTCGTCGGCCTTCGGCAGCTCGCCGTTGATCAGCAGGTAGGCGACCTCCAGGAAGGTCGAGCTCTCGGCCAGCTGCTCGATCGGGTAGCCGCGGTACCGGAGGATGCCGGCCTCGCCGTCGAGATAGGTGACGGCGGATTTATAGGCGGCGGTGTTGCCGTAGCCGCTGTCCAGGGTGACCAGACCGGTCTGGGCACGGAGCTTCCCGATGTCGAAGCCCTTGTCGCCGACGGTGCTGTCGATCACCGGGTAGGTGTACTCGCCATCGCCGTACCGCACTACTACAGAGTTGTCGCTCACGTCATCCCTCACCGACGTTGTGCCTCTTCTTCGAGGTTGCCCTGACTGTCTCTACCATCCCCCATTTGGCGCAGGAGAGTGCACTCGGGGTCGGCCGTTGGGCGTATCGGCGGCACTGAGTGCCGCCAACTTGCTCATCCTGCCCCTCCCCTGCCCCTTCCGGAAGAGCTCTGTGACCCACATGACTCATTTGATCGATCATTTTTTGTGAAGGCCCGACATTGACGGACCTCACCGGCCCGCGAGCCGGAAGTCCAGCGCCGTGCAGCGCCGTCCCGCCGACACCGTGCGCACCGCCTGGCCGATCGCCTTGCGGGAGCCGACGAGGACGACCAGCTTCTTCGCCCGGGTGACCGCCGTGTAGAGCAGGTTCCGCTGCAGCATCATCCATGCACTTGTGGTGACGGGGATCACCACCGCGGGATATTCACTCCCCTGGGAACGGTGGATGGTCACCGCGTACGCGTGCGCCAGTTCGTCCAGCTCGTCGAAGTCGTACGGCACCTCCTCGTCCTCGTCCGTCAGCACGGTGAGGCGCTGGTCGACCGGATCGAGCGAGGTGACCACGCCCACGGTGCCGTTGAAGACGCCGTTGGCGCCCTTCTCGTAATTGTTGCGAATCTGGGTGACCTTGTCGCCGACCCGGAAGACCCGGCCGCCGAACCGCTTCTCCGCGAGGTCGGGGCGGCCCGGGGTGATGGCCTGCTGGAGCAGGCCGTTGAGCGTGCCGGCGCCCGCGGGGCCGCGGTGCATGGGGGCGAGCACCTGGACGTCCCGGCGCGGGTCGAGCCCGAACTTGGCCGGAATCCGACGGGCCGCCACATCCACGGTGAGCCGGCCGACCTCCTCCGTGTCGTCCTCGACGAAGAGGAAGAAGTCCTTCATGCCGTCGGTCACGGGATGCTGTCCGGCGTTGATGCGGTGCGCGTTCGTCACGACGCCGGACTGCTGGGCCTGGCGGAACACGCGCGTGAGGCGCACCGCAGGCACCGGGCCGCCGTCGGCGAGCAGGTCGCGCAGGACCTCTCCGGCGCCGACGCTGGGCAGTTGGTCCACATCGCCGACGAACAGCAGATGGGCCCCGGGCGGCACGGCCTTCACCAGCTTGTTGGCGAGCAGCAGGTCCAGCATGGACGCCTCGTCGACCACCACCAGGTCGGCGTCGAGCGGGCGGTCCTTGTCGTAGGCCGCGTCGCCGCCGGGCTTCAGCTCCAGCAGGCGGTGGACGGTGGAGGCCTCGGCGCCGGTGAGTTCGGCGAGGCGCTTGGCGGCCCGGCCGGTCGGGGCGGCGAGGACGACCTTGGCCTTCCTGGCGCGGGCCAGCTCCACGATCGAGCGGACCGTGAAGGACTTGCCGCAGCCGGGGCCGCCGGTGAGGACGGCGACCTTCTCGGTGAGCGCGAGCCGGACCGCGGCCTCCTGCTCGGGGGCGAGTTCGGTGCCGGTGCGGGACCTCAGCCAGCCCAGCGCCTTGTCCCAGGCCACGTCACGAAAGGCCGGCATGCGGTCCTGGTCGGTGCGCAGGAGGCGCAACAGCTGGGCGGAGAGGGAGAGTTCGGCGCGGTGGAAGGGGACGAGGTAGATCGCGGTGACGGACTCCGAGCCGCCCTCGGGGCCCGGCACCTTCTCCCGTACGACCCCTGGCTCGCCGGAGTCCTCGTCGGGCAGGGCGAGTTCGGCCAGGCACTCGATGACCAGGCCGGTGTCGACCTGGAGGAGCTTGACCGCATCGGTGATCAGCCGCTCCTCGGGGAGGTAGCAGTGCCCCTGGTCGGCGGACTGCGAAAGGGCGTACTGCAGGCCCGCCTTGACGCGCTCCGGGCTGTCGTGCGGGATGCCGACGGACTGGGCGATCTTGTCGGCGGTGAGGAAGCCGATGCCCCAGACGTCGGAGGCGAGCCGGTAGGGCTGGTTCTTCACGACGGAGATCGAGGCGTCGCCGTACTTCTTGTAGATGCGCACCGCGATGGAGGTGGACACCTCGACGGTCTGGAGGAAGAGCATGACCTCCTTGATCGCCTTCTGTTCCTCCCAGGCGTCGGCGATCTTCTTGGTGCGCTTGGGGCCGAGGCCGGGGACCTCGATCAGCCGCTTCGGCTCCTCCTCGATGACCGTCAGGGTGTCCACGCCGAAGTGCTGGGTGATGCGGTCGGCGAAGACGGGTCCGATGCCCTTGACGAGGCCCGAGCCGAGATAGCGGCGGATGCCCTGAATGGTGGCCGGCAGGACGGTCGTGTAGTTCTCGACGGTGAACTGCTTGCCGTACTGCGGATGGGAGCCCCAATGCCCCTCCAGCCGAAGGGACTCGCCCGCCTGGGCGCCGAGCAGCGCGCCGACGACGGTCAGCAGATCGCCGCCGCCCCGGCCGGTGTCGACCCGGGCGACCGTGTAGCCGTTCTCCTCGTTGGCGTATGTGATCCGCTCCAGGACGCCCTCGACTACGGCCAGTCGTCGCTCGCCCGTGGAAGCCCCCGCCTGATTGGACATGATCCGACGCTACATGCGCGGTCTGACAGCCGGGAGCCCCGTTCGGCAATGCTCTCGCGCATCCTTCAGTGATGAGGGGAGCGCATCACCGACTCCAGCGGTGCCGGGCCGGGCCGGGCGGCGGGGGCGACGAGGGCGCGGAAGCGGTCCCACTGCACCGGCGGCCGGGACAGGCCCCGGCGCTCCAGATACCGGTCTGTTGCGCGCTGGGTGCGGCGCAGGACCCGTATGGCGTCGCTCGGCCGTCCCGAGCCCATGGGCTCCAGCACCCTTTCGGGAGCCAGCAGCCAGCCGTCGTCCGTCCGGGTCAGCCGTCCCCGGACCAGCGCGTTGCGCAGGGCGTTGATCCGCTCGTCGTGCCGGTGTACCAGCAGCGAGGCGGGGCCCGGGGTCACCTCGCAGTCGTCCGGCGGCGTCACCAGGAAACCGCCGGCCGTCGGCACCGGGCGGGTGCGGGCGAGCACAGGGGCTCCGGAGGCGTCCCGGGCGGCCAGGACCGCGGTGTCGTACCGGGCGAGTTGGAGCGCGCCGAGCAGCGGCGCCGAGGGGGCGGGCGCCTCGGGGAGGGGTGGTGGTGCGGCGGACCGTACGACCAGCTGGTCCGGGGTGACGGTGATGAGGAGGCGCAGGTAGTACCAGTCCGTCAACCGCCTCATGGGGCGGGAGAGATAGGCGCGGCTGTGCGGCTGCCGTTCGAACAGCATCCGCCAGTAGTCCTCCAGGTCCTGCGGGCCTGTCCTGATGTCGTCGGGGCACTCCGCGCGGCCGCCCACGAAGAGCTGCGGGGCGTCGGTGAGGCCGCTGCCGGTGGGGTCGGAGAAGAGCAGGGCGACCCGGCCGTCGCGGCGGATGTTCAGCGCCTTCTGCGCGAAGGCGAGGGATGTGGTCAGCACCAGTGTCCCGTCCTCGCGCCGCCGCACCGCCGTCGGCCAGGCCAGCGGTGTCCCGTCCCGGCCCAGGGTGACGAACTCGCAGGTCCGGTAGGCGTCGAGGACGGCCTGCGGGGCGGAGTCGAGCACGCTCATCGCCCTGTCTCCCCGGTCAGCGGGGCCCGCAGGGTGCGGCAGGCCGCGGTGTACTGCCGCCGCCCCACCAGCTTCCAGGCCAGCCGTCCGAGCAGCGGGGCCCTGCCGAGGAAGTGGGCCCGCTCCTGTGCGGTGGCGTCCTCCAGGATCGCGCCGATGGCGATCATGACCTTGTTCTTGGGGAGGTTCTCCAGCCCGCGGCGGCCGACCAGGTCCCACTCGTCGACCGTCAGGTGCTCGGCGACCAGGGGAAGGACCAGGCGTTCCTCGTCGTCGAGGTGGTCGAGGAGGGCGAGGCGATGCTCTTCGAGGGCCAGCGCGAGTTCCTGCCCGGCGACGCTGTCCGCCGAGTGCCGCCAGTGCGGCTCCCACGCTGCTACGGCCTCCAGGGTGCTGTCGATACGGTCGTGCTGCTCCTCCATTCGGGCGACCAGTGCCTCGGCGTCGGCGGCCCGGGCGCGCAGCAGCGGCCAGATCAACTCGTCCTCAAGGGTGTGGTGGTGGTGCAGTCCCGACATGTAGTCGGTGAGGTACGCCCCGACCTGCGCGGCCCGCGCCGACGCCCCGTCGGGTACGGCCCGGACTGTTCGGGGCAGCAGCGCCGACTCCCGGCGGAAGACGCGGTGGACCACGACCATCTCGTGGGTGTGGGGGCGGCCGGCGGTGGGAGGCCCGGACGGTGTACTGCTGCGGGGCACGCTCTGTCCTTCGGTGTTCGGGTGGTGGACGACGGTCGCTCACGCTGCCGTCGTCCGCTTGGTGACGACTTGGCGTCCCGCTTGGCGTGCGCTTGGAGCGGCCCGTGAAGCCGTGCCGAACAGGGCGTTTACCGCTCGTTGACGGGATGCGGGCACCGCTCGGATAGATTCCGGCGACGTGCTGCGTATTCGAGTGCTGGGACCGTTGGGTGCCGAGGTCGCGGGTGCACCGGTGGGACTGGGCACCCCGCGGCAGCGTGCCGTTCTCGCGCTGCTGGTCGCGGCTCGTGGGGCGGTGGTCTCCGTGGACCGGATGGCGGACGAGCTGTGGCGCGGGGCGCCCCCGGCGCGGGCGACCGCGTCCCTTCAGGTGTACGTGTCGAACCTGCGGCGGCTGCTCGAACCGGAGCGGCCGCCGCGCGCCCCCGCCGCCGTCCTGGTCTCCTCGGCCCCGGGTTACGCGCTGCGGCTGCCCGAGGACGCGGTGGACGCCTGGCGTTTCGGGGCCCGGGTAAACCATGCCCGGCACGCATCGGCCGCGCCGGCCCGGGAGTTGCTGACGGAGGCGCTGGGGTGGTGGCAGGGGCCCGCGTTCCAGGAGCACGCGGACGAGACCTGGGCGGCGCCCGAGGTGGCCCGGCTGAGCGCGCTGCGCGCCGAGGCCCGTGAACTCGCCGTGGCCTCAGGTCTGTTCACCGGGCACGCCGCCGAGGTCGCGCCGACCGCCGAGGCCATGGTGCGGGAACAGCCGTTGCGGGAGGAGGGCTGGCGGCTGCTGGCCCTCGCGCACTGGGCCACCGACCGCCGCAGCGACGCCCTCGCGGCACTGCGGCGGGCCCGGAAGGCACTCCGCGACGAACTGGGCTGCGACCCGTCCCCGAAGCTGGCCGAGTTGGAGCAGGCGATCCTGGCCCAGCGGGTGGAGGTGTTGCGGGCGGCGGTGCCGGAGCGGGGGGCCGCCGTACCGGATCGGATCCTCGCCGCGACCCAACGGACGTGTGGCGGGGGCGGGTCGGCCCCCGCTGTTGCGGAACCGGACCTCGCTTCAGCGGAGTTGGCCCCAGCAGCGCCGCAACGACCCCGCACCACAACCTCGTCGGCTCCCGTATACCCCGGCCACGACCTCTTCGTGGGCCGCGTCGACGAACTCCGTGCCCTGGACTCCGCCGCCCGGGCCGCTCGTCGGGGCGGTGGGCTGGTGTTGGTCACCGGGGAGGCCGGGGCCGGCAAGAGCGCGCTGTTCGGGCGGCTTGGCGGGCGGTTGCGGAGCGACGGGTGGACGGTGGTCGTCGGGCGGTGCCCGGAGCATGAGGGGGCCCCGCCCGCGTGGGCCTGGGTGGAAGCGCTCGGTGCGCTCGCCCGGCTCGTGCCTCCGGCGCGGCCCGATGAGGTGGCGGCGCTGCTGCACGAACCGGACGGCACGGCCGCGACGACCCGGGACGAGGCGACCGCGGGACGGTTCCGGCTGCACCGTGCCTTCGCCGCGTGGCTGCGTGAGGCGGCCGTCTGCGGGCCCGTCGCCGTGCTCGTGGAGGATCTGCACCGGGCCGACGGGCAGACCCTCGCCCTGCTCGAAGCCGCAGCCGCGGTCACCGGTGTGCCGCTGCTGACCGTCGCCGGCTACCGCCCTGCGGAGGTCGGCGAACCGCTGGCCAAGACGCTGGCCCACCTCGCTCCCCGGCTGCCGCACCGGATCGCGCTGGCCGGTCTGTCGCCGCGGGACGTCGCCACGGTGGTCGACGCCGTCTGCGGCGAGCCCGTCGACGAGTCCACGGTGGCGATGCTCGCCGAACGCACCGGCGGCAACCCGTTCTACGTCCGGGAGAGCGCGCGGCTGCTGGCCGACGAGGGCGCCCTGGTGGCGGTGTCGGAGGTCCCCCAGGGCGTCCGGGACGTGCTGCGCAGGCGCCTCGCCCTGCTGTCCGCCGACGCCCGCGCGGCCGTGCAGCTCGCTGCGGTCGCCGGGCCGGAGTCCGAGGTCGCGCTGCTGGCGGACGCGGCAGAGGCGGACGAGGAGACCGTGCTGGCGGGCCTGGACGCCGCCGTGGCCGCCGATCTGCTGACCGAGCCAGGCCCAGGACGGGTCCGTTTCGTACACGCGCTGGTCCGCGACACCGTCTACACCGACCTGTCGGGGATCCGCCGGGCCCGGCTGCACGACCGCATCGCGCAGCAGCTGCGCGGGCACCGACCCGACGACCTGGCCGCCCTGGCCCACCACTTCGCCCACTCGGGCCGTACGGCGAACGCCCCGCTGGCCGTCGACTACGCGCTGCGGGCGGCGGAGCTCGCCGAGCGGCGGTACGCCCACGACGTGGCCGTAGGGCTCGTCCGGCAGGCGCTGGACGCGCACACCGCGGCGACCGCCGACCCCGAGGCCCGCCCGGACGGCACGGTCGCGCTGCTGGTGCGGCTGCTGGGCGCACAGGTGCGGGCCGGTGCCACGGGAGCCGCCCGGCACACCCGGCGGCAGGCGGTGGACCTGGCCGTGCGGGCCGGCCGGGACGATCTGGCCGCGGTGGTCTACGGCGCCTGGACCGAACCCTCGCCCTGGCGCAGCCGTCTGGAGGGCTTCCTGGACCGGACTTCGCTGGCCCACCTGGAGCGGCTGGCCGACGACCGGACGCTGGACGGTCCGACACGCGCGCGTGTGCTCCAGGTCCTGGCGGACGCGGTGGCGGGCGAGGACGCGCGGCGGGCCCGGGACGCGGCTCACGTCCAGCTGGAGCTGGCGCGGGCAGACGGCGAACCGCGGCTGCTGGCCTCGGCGTTGATGACGTCGGCCGGGCTGCCGCCGCACGAGGCGCAGGGCGGCGCGCGCACCCCGCTCGTCGACGAACTGCGCGGCCTCGCCCGGGACCACGACCTCCCCGCGCACCGCTGGGTGTGCGAGCACCTCGACACCCTGACCGCCGCCACCCGCAACGATCCCGACGCGGTACGCCGGCACACCGCCGCGGGCCTGGAGCTGGCGCACCGCTACCGGATGCGGTGGGCGCAGGGCATCAACACCGCGACGTCGGCCATGCTGGCCGCGGTCGCCGGGCGCTTCGAGGAGGCGGAGGCGCGGTACACCGAGGCGGACGGGCTGTTCCAGCGGGTGGGGGCGCACCACGCCACGGCCCCGCGGACGCTGGGCCTGTGGACCATCCGGCTCACCCAGCGCCGGGAGGCCGAGCTGGAACCGGCCGTCCGCGAGGTGTACGAGTCCGTCGGCACCCCGGTCGCGGTGGCGCACGCACTGGTCCTGGCCCGGCTGGGACGCCTGGAGGAGGCCGCGGCGGTGTCCTTCCCCGCCCAGCCGGTGACCGACCACCTGTACGGCATGGAGCTCGACTACCGCGCCGAACTGGCGGTCCTGCTGGACGACCGGGACACGGCGGAGTCCCTGATCGGGTCGCTGCTGCCGTTGCGGGAGCAGTTCGCCGGCACGGCGGGCGGGGCCTACGCCACCCGGCCCCTCGCCCACGCCCTCGCGGACCTGTACCGGTTCCTCGGGGAGCGGCGGCTCGCGGCCGACGCCTACGCCCTGGCCGCGCGGGTCGCCCGGGTCTGGGGCTCGCCGCACCACGGGGCGGCTGCGTGCCGGGCTCTCGCGGAGCTCGCCGGAACCTGAACGTCACGATCCGGTCTCGGGTCTTGCCAACCCGTCGTGTAATCGATTCCAATCCTCGGTACACAAGGTCGTGTAATCGATTCCACGAGGAGGTGGGGCGGCGATGGCGAGTATCAAGGACGTCGCTGCGGAGGCGGGGGTCTCCGTCGCCACGGTGTCGCGCGTCCTGAACGACCATCCGTCGGTCAGCGCGGACGCACGCACGCGTGTGCTGGCCGCCGTCGAGACCCTGGGCTACCGCCCGAACGCCGTCGCCCGCTCCCTGCGCACCGACCAGACCCACACCCTCGGCCTGGTCATCAGCGACGTCATGAACCCCTACTTCACCGAGCTGGCCCGCTCCGTGGAGGAGGAGGCCCGCGCGCTCGGCTACAGCGTGATCATCGGCAACGCCGACGAGCGGCCCGCCCTCCAGGACCACCACGTACGGAACCTGCTCGACCGCCGGATCGACGGCCTCCTGGTCTCCCCCACCGACGGCGGCTCCCCGCTGATGCTGGACGCCGTGCGCGCGGGGACGCCGATGGTCTTCGTGGACCGGTGGATCCCCGGCGTGGCCGTGCCGGTCGTCCGGGCCGACGGGCGGGCCGCGGTACGGGATCTCGTCGCCCATCTCCACGGGCTCGGGCACCGGCGGCTGGCGATCATCGCGGGCCCAGCGGCCACCACCACCGGCCAGGAGCGCGTGACCGTCTTCCGGGAGGCCCTTCAGGAGTACGGCCTCGACCTGCCCGACGCGTACACGGGCCAGGGCGACTTCCAGGCCGAGAGCGGGCGCCGGGTCACCGAGGGCTTCCTCGACCTGCCCGAGCCGCCCGAGGTCGTCTTCGCCGCCGACAACCTGATGGCGCTCGGTGCGCTGGACGCCGTACGCGCGCGTGGGCTGCGCGTTCCCGACGACCTCGCCCTGGCCGCGTTCGACGACATCCCGTGGTTCGTGCACACCGATCCGCCCATCACCGCGATCGCCCAGCCCACGGGCGAGCTGGGGCGGGCCGCGGTGCGCGCTCTCGTGGACCGCATCGAGGGGCGGCAGCCCGAGTCCGTCATCCTCCCCGCCCGTCTCGTCGTTCGCCGCTCCTGCGGTGAGGCCGCCCCGGAGAACGCCGAAGTGAACCCCGTAACGAACAGGAGCAGGCCGTGAGCAACCAGGACGAGTTGCTGCGCATCGAGGGCATCCGGAAGTCCTTCCCCGGCGTGATCGCGCTCGACGGCGTCGACTTCGATCTGCGCCGCGGTGAGGTGCACGTGCTGCTCGGCGAGAACGGCGCCGGCAAGAGCACGCTGATCAAGATGCTGTCGGGTGCCTACCACCCCGACGAGGGCCGCGTCCTGGTGGACGGCGAGGAGGTGCACATCCGCGGGGCGCAGGACGCCGAGCGGCTGGGCATCGCCACCATCTACCAGGAGTTCAACCTCGTCCCCGACCTCACGGTCGCCGAGAACATCTTCCTGGGCCGGCAGCCGCGCCGCCTCGGGATGATCGACCGCAGGACCATGGAGTCCGACGCCGAGGCGCTGCTCAAGCGCGTCGGGGTCGACGTCCCGCCACGCGCGCGTGTCCGCGAACTCGGCATCGCCCGGCTCCAGATGGTCGAGATCGCCAAGGCGCTCAGTCTGAACGCACGCGTGCTGATCATGGACGAGCCGACCGCGGTGCTCACCTCCGAGGAGGTCGACAAGCTCTTCGCGATCGTGCGCACGCTGCGCGAGGACGGCGTCGGCATCGTGTTCATCACGCACCACCTGGAGGAGATCGCCGCCCTGGGCGACCGGGTCACGGTCATCCGGGACGGGAAGTCCGTCGGACAGGTGCCCGCCACCACGCCCGAGGACGAGCTCGTACGCCTGATGGTGGGGCGCTCGATCGAGCAGCAGTACCCGCGCGAGCGCGGCGACACCGGAGAGGCCCTGCTGAAGGTCGAGGGCCTCACGCGCGACGGCGTCTTCCACGACATCGGCTTCGAGGTGCACGCCGGGGAGGTCGTCGGCATCGCCGGACTGGTCGGGGCCGGCCGTACCGAGGTGGTGCGGGCCGTGTTCGGCGCGGACCCGTACGACAAGGGGGCCGTGAAGGTCTCCGGGACGGCCCTGAAGGGGCATGACGTGGGCGCCGCCATGGCGGCCGGTATCGGGCTGATCCCCGAGGACCGCAAGGGCCAGGGCCTGGTGCTCGACCAGAGCGTCGAGGAGAACCTGGGCCTGGTGACCATGCGGGCCAGCACGCGCGCGGGGCTCGTCGACCTCAAGGGGCAGCGCGAGGCCGCCGCGCGGATCGCCGGGCAGCTCGGGGTCCGGATGGCCGGACTCCAGCAGCACGTCCGCACGTTGTCCGGCGGCAACCAGCAGAAGGTCGTCATCGGCAAGTGGCTGCTCGCCGACACGAAGGTGCTGATCCTCGACGAGCCGACGCGCGGGATCGACGTCGGCGCCAAGGTCGAGATCTACCAGCTCATCAACCAGCTCACCGCGGCCGGTGCCGCAGTTCTCATGATCTCCAGCGACCTGCCCGAGGTGCTCGGCATGAGCGACCGGGTGCTGGTGATGGCCCAGGGCCGCATCGCCGGCGAACTCGACGCCGACGAGGCCACGCAGGACTCCGTGATGGCACTCGCCGTCAGCACGAACACCGTAAAGACCGAGAAGGAGGCCCCCGGTGGCCACTGACACGCTCAAGGGCGGGGCGAGCGCGGGTGGTCTGCGCCGTCTCCTGCTCGACAACGGCGCACTGACCGCGCTGATCGTCCTCGTCATCGCCATGTCGGCGCTGTCGGGCGACTTCCTCACCACCGACAACCTGCTCAACGTCGGCGTCCAGGCGGCCGTGACCGCCGTACTCGCCTTCGGCGTGACCTTCGTGATCGTCTCGGCGGGCATCGACCTGTCGGTCGGCTCGGTGGCGGCCCTGTCGGCCACCGTCCTCGCCTGGAGCGCGACCTCGCACGGCGTGCCGGTGTTCATAGCGGTGGTGCTCGCCATCGTCACCGGCATCGCGGCCGGTCTCGTCAACGGCTTCCTGATCGCCTACGGCAAACTGCCCCCGTTCATCGCGACGCTGGCGATGCTGTCGGTGGCCCGCGGTCTGTCGCTGGTGATCTCCGAGGGCTCCCCGATCGCCTTCCCCGACTCCGTCTCGCACCTCGGTGACACGCTCGGCGGCTGGCTGCCGGTGCCCGTCCTCGTCATGGTCGTCATGGGGCTCCTCGCAGCCTTCGTGCTCGCACGGACGTACATCGGCCGCTCCATGTACGCGATCGGCGGCAACGAGGAGGCGGCCCGGCTCTCCGGGCTGCGCGTGAAGAAGCAGAAGCTCGCCATCTACGCCCTGTCCGGTGTGTTCGCCGCCGTCGCGGGTGTCGTGCTCGCCGCCCGTCTGTCGTCCGCGCAGCCGCAGGCCGCCGACGGCTACGAGCTGGACGCGATCGCCGCCGTCGTCATCGGCGGTGCCTCGCTGGCCGGCGGCACCGGCAAGGCGTCCGGGACGCTCATCGGCGCGCTGATCCTCGCGGTCCTCAGGAACGGCCTCAACCTGCTGAACGTGTCCGCGTTCTGGCAGCAGGTCGTCATCGGTGTCGTCATCGCGCTGGCGGTCCTCCTGGACACCCTGCGCCGCAAGGCCGGGGCCACTCCCGTGACCGGTGCCTCGCAGGGCGGCAAGGGGCGCCAGGCGGCGACGTACGGTCTCGCGGCCGTCGTCACCGTGGCGATCGTCGGCGCGACCTCCTTCCTGCACAACGGCTCGTCCTCAACGGCGAACCCGAAGATGGGTCTGTCGCTGTCCACCCTCAACAACCCCTTCTTCGTGCAGATCCGGGCGGGCGCCCAGGCCGAGGCGAAGAAGCTGGGCGTGGACCTGACCGTCACGGACGCCCAGAACGACGCCTCCCAGCAGGCCAACCAGCTGCAGAACTTCACCAGTTCGAGCCTCGGCGCGATCATCGTCAACCCGGTCGACTCGGATGCGGCGAGCAACTCCGTGAAGGCCGCCGACAAGGCGAAGATCCCGGTCATCGCGGTGGACCGGGGCGTCAACAAAGCCTCGGTGGACGCTCTCGTGGCCTCCGACAACATCGCAGGCGGCGAGCTCGCCGCGAAGACCGTCGGCGAGAAGCTCGGCGGCAAGGGCAAGATCGTGATCCTCCAGGGGCAGGCCGGTACGTCCGCCGCCCGTGAGCGCGCGCAGGGTTTCGCGCAGGGACTGAAGGCCTACCCGGGCATCCAGGTCGTCGCGCAGCAGCCCGCCGACTTCGACCGCACCAAGGGCCTCGACGTGATGTCGAACCTGCTCCAGGCCCACCCCGACGTCCAGGGCGTCATCGCCGCCAACGACGAGATGGCGCTCGGCGCGATCAAGGCACTGGGCTCCAAGGCCGGCACGTCGGTCTCGGTGGTCGGCTTCGACGGCACGCCGGACGGCCTGACCGCGGTGAAGAACGGCACGCTGTACGCATCCGTGGCGCAACAGCCGTCGCAACTGGGCAAAATCGCGGTGGACAACGCGCTGAAGGCCCTCCAGGGCAAGAAGGTCGAGGAGACGATCAAGGTGCCGGTGAAGGTGGTCACGAAGGAGAACGTGGCCGGGTTCACGGGCTGACGACGACGGGTGGGCGGGCGGTTCCGGGTACGGGCCGCCCGCCCCGTGTCACCGACTAGGGGAGTCAATTCATGTACGACTACGACCTACTGGTCGTAGGGTCGGCCAACGCCGACCTGGTGATCGGCGTAGAGCGGCGGCCCGCGGCCGGCGAGACGGTACTCGGCTCGGACCTGGCCGTGCACCCGGGCGGCAAGGGCGCCAACCAGGCGGTCGCGGCGGCCCGGTTGGGCGCGCGTACGGCCCTGCTCGCCCGGGTCGGCGACGACGGCCACGGCCGGCTGCTCCTGGACTCGCTGCGGGCGGCCGGTGTCGACACGGTGGGCGTGCTGGTGGGCGGGGCGCCGACCGGCGTCGCGCTGATCACCGTCGACCCGTCCGGGGACAACAGCATCGTGGTGTCGCCGGGCGCCAACGGGCGGCTCACCCCGGGTGACGTACGGGCCGCGACCAGCCTCTTCCACGCCTCCCGGGTGGTGTCGACCCAGCTGGAGATCCCGCTGGAGACGGTCGTGGAGGTCGTACGGAACCTGGCGCCGGACAGCCGCTTCGTGCTGAACCCGTCGCCGCCGCGGCCGTTGCCCACCGAGGTGATGGCCGCCTGCGACCCGCTGATCGTCAACGAGCACGAGGCGAAGGTGATCCTCGGGGACGCGTGCGTGAGCGACGCGCCGGAGGACTGGGCGCGGCTGCTGCTCGCGAAGGGGCCGAAGTCGGTGGTCGTGACGCTGGGCGCGGAGGGCTCCCTGGTGGCGTCCTCCTCCGGGGGTGTGACCCGGGTGGCGTCGGTGAAGGTGGACGCGGTGGACACGACGGGCGCGGGGGACGCCTTCACGGCGGCACTGGCGTTCCGGCTGGGGGCCGGGGCCGGACTGGCGGAGGCGGCTTCGTACGCGTCCCGGGTCGGGGCGGTCGCGGTGACCCGGGAGGGCGCGCAGGACTCCTTCCCGACGTCGCAGGAGGTCGAGGCGCTGTGAAGCGGGCCGGGATACTGAACCGTCATCTGTCCGGCGCCCTGGCCGAGTTGGGGCACGGGGACGGGGTGCTGGTGTGTGACGCCGGTATGCCGATTCCCGACGGGCCGCGGGTGGTGGACCTGGCGTTCCGGGCCGGGGTGCCGTCGTTCGCGGAGGTGCTGGACGGGCTGCTCGCCGAGCTGGTCGTGGAGGGGGCGACGGCGGCGGAGGAGGTGCGCGGAGCCAATCCGGCGGCCGCGGATCTGCTGGACGCCCGCTTCCCCGGGCTGGACCTGGTCTCCCACGAGAAGCTCAAGGAGCTGTCGGCCGGCGCACGGCTCGTCGTCCGCACCGGCGAGGCACGGCCGTATGCGAACGTGCTGCTCAGGTGCGGGGTGTTCTTCTAGGAGGTCGTCGCAAGCGGCGGCGGGTGTGTGCGCTCGGCGCGGACGCGGGCCCTCGTACTGCTTCTCACGGCGGTCCTGACGGGATGTGCTGTGTCGCGGGCGCGGCCTGCGACTTGATGTGGCGGCGGGCCGGCCTGGCGGTACGTGAGTCTGCGCGCACCGGCACCGCGGCACAGCTCCAGCGTTGCCGGGCCGGGCCGGGGCTGCCGCTGTCCGCGCGCTGCGCCGCACCGACGCCGTGCCCCGGGGCCGCCGGTTCTCCGAGCCCGCCTCCCGGCGCGACGCCTCCAGCAAGGCGGACGCCCAGCGGGACCCGCTCGACTGCTTGGTCGGGCCACGGCGTCAGGGCCCGCGACGACCAGACCTCCGGGGCCGTGACCCAGCCCCGTGAGGGCCGTGCCGCCCCTCTTGATCTCCCGGGTGTGGAAAGGGAGTTGGGCCGTGTCCACGCCGACGGCAGGCATCCGGTGGTGGCCGTCCGCGACGCATCCCGTGGCGTCCCGGACGCTGGATCCGATGCGATGCGATCCGGCGTGCTCCGGTCCGATGCGATCCGATGCGTCGCCTACGTACGGGCCCGATCCGTGGTGTGCCGGATCAGCCATGCGGCCGCCGCCGCCGTACGAGCGCGACGGTCACTCGGTGGCGGCCTGCCGCCCGGAGGGGGAGCTCCGGGCGGAGGACGCACACGGCGTAGCGGCCAGGGACTCCGCAACGCTCCGCGGAGGGGGCGCCTCGACAGCGGTCACTCCCCGCGGCGATTCATCGAACCGGTTCGATCACGCTAACAGGAGGACCCGGCCGGCAATACCCCCTGGCACCCGGTTTCCCGGCCGTGCGCGGCCGACCGTCCGGGCAGGGGCATGGCGTCGCCATGGCGTCCACCGTCCGCAGATTCAGGCATCCGGCTCCTAGCCCAAACGGATGCACATCCAGCAAAACGCGACAATGCACCTCGGCACACCGACGTTTCCGGGCCGTTACGAGAATTTCGACAGGAGGCGTTGACACCCGCCCGGGTTGCTCCTACCTTCACTTCACGCGAACCGGTTCGACGATCGGCATCCGGCCGGTTTCGTTCCCCGGAATCCTCGAACCGGTTCGACCCATGTCGGCAAGGAGCCCCCGTGAACATCGGTGAGATCGCCCAGCGGGCCGGTGTCTCGCGGAGCACCGTGTCGTA
The DNA here is from genome assembly GCF_055570355.1 of Streptomyces sp. NPDC031225. Classification (NCBI taxonomy): domain Bacteria; kingdom Bacillati; phylum Actinomycetota; class Actinomycetes; order Kitasatosporales; family Streptomycetaceae; genus Streptomyces; species Streptomyces sp. NPDC031225. The sequence goes on from NZ_JBVIHJ010000023.1 coordinate 21,392, forward strand.
CGCCCTGAGCGGGAAGCGCCCCGTGTCCGAGGAGACCCGCGACAAGATCCAGCGGGTCATCGACGAGCTGGGCTACCAGCCCAACGCGAGTGCGCGGGCCCTGGCCAACGGCCGGACCAACACCATCGGTCTGGTCTTCCCGCCGGCCGGGAACCACTACACCGGCATGCAGCTGGACTTCATCGGCAGCGTCACCGAGGCCGCCGCGGCCCACGACTACGACGTGCTGCTCTCCCCCAGCGGAGTGGACAGCGACCGCTCGTTCCAGCGGCTGCTGGGCGAGCGGCGGGTCGACGGCGCGATCCTGATGGAGATCCGGCTCGAGGACGACCGGCTCGACCACCTCACCGCGGTCGGTTTCCCCTCGGTCGCCATCGGACGGACCGCCCACCCGGAGGGCACCTGGTGGGTGGGACTGGACCACACGGCGCTGGCGGCGGCCTGCGTGCACCACCTCGCGGACCTCGGTCACCACCGGGTCGCCTTCGTCAACCGGCCCGAGCAGCTCCTGCGGGCCGGCTACGAGTCGGCCCACCGGGGTCTGGACGGCTTCACCAAGGCCGCGGCGGAACGCGGGCTCACCGTCCGGACGTACTGCTGCGGGGACGACGCCGCCTCGGGCCTCGCCTGCCTGGAGCGGATCCTGCACGACGACCCGGCCACCACGGCCCTTGTCACCCTGAACGAGTCCGCGCTGGGCGGTCTCTACCGCGGCCTGGCCCAGGCCGGTCGCCATGTACCGCGCGACTTCTCCGTCACCGGGGTGGTGGCCGGCCGGTGGGCGGAGACGGTGACCCCGCAGCTCACCGCCGCGGACGTGCCGGCGGAACAGATGGGCCGCCTTGCCGTCGACCTGTTGGTCAAGCGGCTCGACGACCCCGACGCACCGGCCCGGCACCACCTGCTCGTCCCACCCATCTCCCTGCGCGCGAGCACCGCACCTGCCGGCACCAGGCCCGCCGACCCCGCTCCCGGCCCCGGCCCCGGCACCCCCATGCACCCCTGACCGCCACCCCGCACCCACCACTTCACCCTCCGCACCCCGTACCGGCCGGCCGAGCGACTCGCCGCCCGGGTCCGGCGAGCCCAGCGGCCCGCATGCACCCCTCCCAGGGCACACCTGTGCCGATTCCCGGGGCACACCTGTGCCACAACCCATGAGGAAGACGCCATGAACCGATCTGCCGGACGGCATCTCACCGCCGCAGTCCTGACCGTCGTCGCCGTCACCACCGGCGCCACCGCCTGTTCGTCGAGTTCCGGCAGTTCCTCGGCGAAGGGCGCGGACGGCAAGACGTACACCGTCTGGGACCCGTACCCGCAGTTCGCCAAGGGCTCGGCCTGGACGAACCTGCTGGACAAGTGCGGCACCACGGCGGGCGTGAAGATCAAGCGGACCGCGTTCGACACCAGCGACCTGACGAACAAGGCGCTGCTGGCGGCGCAGCAGGGCAACTCCGCGGACGTCCTCATCGTCGACAACCCGGTCGTCTCCACCCTGGCCGAGGCGGGCGTGCTGACCACGACCGGCGACAACAAGCTGGACACCTCGGAGGTCGACCCCAACCTCCTCGCCGCCGGCCAGTCGGGCGGCAAGACCTACGGCACGCCGATCGGCGCCAACACCCTCGCCCTCTACTACAACAAGGCGGTCCTGAAGAAGGCCGGGGTGGACATCGCCTCGGTCAAGGACTGGGCGTCACTGACGGCGGCGCTGGAGAAGGTCAAGAAGGCCGGGAAGAAGGGCATCACGTTCTCCGCGATCGGCACCGAGGAGGGCAGCTTCCAGTTCCTGCCCTGGTACTGGGGTTCGGGTGCCGAGCTGACCGCGCTCGACTCCGGCCAGGCGGTCTCCGCGCTGTCTCTGTGGAAGAACTGGCTGGACAAGGACTACGCCCCCAACTCGGTGATCAACAACACCCAGACGACCAGCTGGCAGGAGTTCGCCACCGGCGACTACGCCTTCGCGGAGAACGGCACCTGGCAGCTCGCCAACGCCGACAAGGCCGGCTTCGAGTACGGCGTCATCCCCGTCCCCGCCGCCACGGGAGGCAGCGCGGCCGCCCCGACGGGCGGCGAGTTCGTCACCCTCCCGGTGCAGGACGACACCGGCCGCTACGCCACCTCGCAGAAGCTCGTGTCCTGCCTGACCAACGGCCAGAACCTGCTCGCCACCGACACGACGCTGTCCTATGTGGCCCCCACGAGCGAGGTCCAGGACAAGCAGGTGGCCGCGAACGCCGAGCTGAAGCCGTGGGTCGACGCGGTCAAGGCCGCCAAGGGACGCACCAGCGACGACCTGGGCACCAAGTACCCCAAGATCTCCGAGCAGTTGTGGAAGGCGGTCCAGTCCGCGCTGAGCGGGTCCCAGTCGCCGAAGGACGCCCTCACGGCCGCCCAGTCCGCAGCCAAGTAACCGGTGCCAGAGGCCCGTTGATGAACCCCACGACACGAGCGCCGGATGCGCTGCCGGTCCGCGACGGGGACGGGGCGGCGACCGCCGCCCCGCCCCCGGCCCGGCGCCGTCCCGCCTCCCCGCAGTGGGCCGCCTGGGCGTTCCTCGCCCCGGTGACCCTCTACCTCGCCCTCTTCTACGCCTATCCGCTCTACCGCAACCTCGACCTGAGCCTGCGCAACTACACCGTGCGCTCCTTCGTGCGGGGTGACGCGCCGTTCACCGGCCTGGCGAACTACCGGAAGGTCTTCGACGACCCGACCTTCGCCCCCGCCCTGCTGCACACCGTGGTGTTCACCGCCGTGTGCCTGGTCTTCCAGTACGCGATCGGGCTGGCGCTTGCGGTCTTCTTCAACCAGAACTTCCGGCTCTCCGCCACCCTGCGGGCCCTGTTCCTGGTGCCGTGGCTGCTGCCTCTGATCGTGTCGGCGTCCACCTGGTCGTGGATGCTCAACAGCGAGTCCGGTGTCGTCAACGCCGTCCTGCACGCGGTCGGCATCGGCCCGGTGAACTGGCTGACCTCGCCGTCCTGGTCGCTGGCCTCGGTGATCATCGCGAACATCTGGATCGGCGTCCCCTTCAACCTGGTCGTCCTGTACAGCGGCCTGCAGTCGATCCCCACCAGCCTGTACGAGGCCGCCGCCCTGGACGGCGCGAACGCCTGGCAGCGCTTCCGGAGCATCACCTTCCCCCTGCTGCGCCCGGTCTCCGCGATCACCCTGCTCCTGGGCCTCGTCTACACCCTCAAGGTCTTCGACATCATCTGGATCATGACCAAGGGCGGCCCGGCAGACTCCTCCACCACCTTCGCCACCTGGTCCTACCAGCTCGGCTTCGGCAACCTGCTGCCCGCCTTCGGCCCCGGAGCGGCCGTCGGCAACCTGCTCGTCGTCGCCGCCCTGGCCTTCGGACTCGTCTACCTGAAGGTCCAGCGAAAGCAGGCCCTGTCATGAACCCAGGCACCAGCCGTACGTGGTGGAAGACGACCACCGGTGTCCTGCTCACCGCGGTCATGCTCTTCCCGGTCTACTGGATGCTCAACGTGTCCTTCACCCGCGACCAGGACATGCGCAAGTCCCCACCCGACCTGTTCCCCGCCCACGGCACGCTGGAGGGCTACCGGGCCGTCCTGGACCAGCAGCTGCCCTACCTCGGCACCAGCCTCGTCATCGGCCTGGGCACCGTGCTGCTGACCGTGGCCCTGGCCGCACCGGCCGGCTACGCGCTGGCCAAACTCCGCCCGCGCGGCGGCGGCGCGCTCAGCTTCCTCCTGCTGGTCGCCCAGATGATCCCCGGCATCATCATGGCGATGGGCTTCTACGCCATCTACCTGCAGCTGGGCCTGCTCCAGTCCGTCCCCGGCCTGATCGTCGCCGACTCCACCCTGGCCGTCCCCTTCGCCGTCCTCATCTTCACCGCGTTCATGTCCGGCATCCCCGGCGAACTCCTCCAGGCCGCGCAGATGGACGGGGCAAGGGCGCTGCGCACCTTCTGGTCGATCGTCCTGCCGATGAGCCGCAACGCGATCGTCACCGTGTCCCTGTTCGCGTTCCTGTGGTCGTGGTCCGACTTCATCTTCGCGAGCACCCTTGCCAATGGCGGGGCGCACGAGCCCATCACCCTCGGCATCTACCACTACATCGGCAACAACAACCAGCAGTGGAACGCCATCATGGCCACCGCCGTCGTCGCCTCCCTGCCCGCCACGGTCATCCTCGTCCTCGCCCAGCGCTATGTCGCCGCCGGCGTGACCGCCGGTGCCGTCAAGGACTGACCCTGCCGCGCGGACGAGCCGTCGTGCGCGCACCGTCACCCCGCCCGGCAGACCACCGACCGTCCCCCCTCAAGAAACGAGTACCGCCTCCATGACCGCCGCCCCGTCCGGACCGGCCTTCTCTCTCCACGACATTCCCTTCAGCACGCACGGATCCTGGTTCGGCATCTCTCCCGTGGTGGCGGAGAAGACGTACGCCGAGGACCTCCACCTCGTCTCGCATCAGAACGGCATGCACGCCGTCCTGCGCCTGGTCCCCCTCGACGCGGCGACGGGCGACCGCGCCGAGACCCGCGTCGAGGCGACACCGGGCCTGCTCAGCTGGACGGGGACGGACGGGCGCGTCGACCTCGCCTACGAGTCGCCGGACACCGTACGGCTGCGCGGTGCGGGTCTGTCGCTGCGCGTCGCCGCCGCGGCCCCGGCACTGACCCCGTTCAGCGGCACCTACTTCTACCGCGACCCGGTGGACGGAGCCCACACGTTCACCTCCTACGAGACCGGGCGCCGCTACCGGATCACCGTGCTGTCCGGCACGGTCGCCGAGGTGTCCGGCTCGCAGGCCCTGGGCGCCGGGGACCGCGGACTCACGGTCGCCGCCGGGGCCGACGGAACCTGGGAGGTCGCGGTCGAGGAACTCGACAGTGCGCGCCGGCCCTACCGCGCCTCGGCGTCGTTCGGCGAGGTCGTGGAGGCCGCGCGGCGATCGTTCGCCGAGTTCGCCGACACGGTCGCCCCCTGGCGCTCGGACGACACTCCGGCCGCCGAACTCGCCGCCTACGTGGTGTGGTCGGCGACCGTGCGCCCGGCCGGCCTGGTCACCCGGCCCGGTGTGCTGATGTCCAAGCACTGGATGGACAAGGTGTGGAGCTGGGACCACTGCTTCAACGCCCTCGCGCTGGCCCCGGGAGCCCCCGGCCTAGCCTGGGACCAGTTCTCGCTGCCCTTCGACCACCAGGACGAGAGCGGAGCCCTCCCCGACTCCGTCACCCACTCCGAGGTCCTCTACAACTTCGTCAAACCGCCCATCCACGGCTGGGCCCTGGGCCACCTGCGCACCCGGCTCACCGAACCGCTCGACCCGGCCCGACTGGCGGAGGCGTACGACAGGCTGACCCGCTGGACGGACTTCTGGCTCACCGCCCGGCGCGCACCCGGCACCGCCCTGCCCCACTACCAGCACGGCAACGACAGCGGCTGGGACAACGCCACCACCTTCGACCCCGGACGCCTCGCCGTCACCGCCGACCTCACCGCGACGCTGATCCTCCAGCTCGACGAACTGGCCCGGCTGGCCGGCGAACTCGGCTTCGCGGACGACGCCCGGCGCCGCACCGAGACAGCCGACGCCCTCCAGGTGGCCCTGCTGGACGAACTGTGGGACGGCGAACGGTTCCTGAGCCGCCCGGCCCACGGCGGAGCCCTCTCCCCGAGCGCGAGCCTGCTCGACCTGATGCCGATCGTGCTCGGCGACCGCCTGCCCGCCAAGGTCCACAACCGGCTGGCCGAACGGATCGAAGCCCACCTCACCGCGTACGGCCTGGCGACCGAACACCCCGGCTCCCCCCACTACGAGTCCGACGGCTACTGGCGCGGCCCGATCTGGGCCCCCGCCACCGTCCTCATCGAGGACGGCCTGCGGCGCGCCGGGCACGACCGGCTCGCGGACGAGATCAGCGCCCGCTTCCGCGCCCTGTGCGAGATCTCCGGCTTCGCCGAGAACTTCGACGCGCTGACCGGCGAGGGACTCCGCGACCGCGCCTACACCTGGACCGCGAGCAGCTATCTGATGCTCGCCCGCGACCACCGGCAGCGCCGTGCGCAGGCCGCGGCCGACACCGCTGTCGCCTGACAACCTCATCGAGGGGATGGGGCTGAAGACCACCAACACCAAGTACCAGGACGGTCAGCAGCACCCCGGCTCGGACGCCAGATCTGGCGCCTGCTCGGCAAGAGCTGACCAGCGGCGGATCGACCACGCGGGTACTTCGAAGGGGCCCGGTCTGATGACCGGACCCCTTCGGCTTTTCCCTCCCCGTCAGAACCCCCGCGATCCCCCCGGATCCCCCTCCAAGAGTCCTGATGCCAAGTACGACCGGCCAGGTGGGGAAAGGGTTGTACGGGTCTTCGGAATTCTTTTGTCCGCGTCCGCCCCCGCGATCACCTCACCTCACGCGGTGTGGGCCACGAAGCGTTCGGCGGTCTCGGCGAGGACCTCACGGCCGTCGCGGGCCCACAGGGCGTCGTTGAACAGTTCGACCTCGATGGCGCCCGTGTAGCCGGCCGCCTCGACGTACCCCTGCCACTCCCGCATGTCGATCGAGCCGTCGCCGATCTGGCCGCGGCCGTTGAGGACGCCCTCGGGGAGCGGGGTCGTCCAGTCCGCGAGCTGGAAGGTGTGGATACGGCCGCCGGCGCCCGCCCGGGCGATCTGCTCGGGCGCGTTGTCGTCCCACCAGATGTGGTACGTGTCCACCGTGACGCCGACCTGCCGGGCGGGGAAGCGCTCCGCCAGGTCGAGGGCCTGGGTGAGCGTGGAGACCACGCAGCGGTCGGAGGCGTACATGGGGTGCAGCGGCTCGATGGCCAGCCTCACCCCGTGCTCCTCCGCGTACGGGCCGAGGACGGACAGGGCGTCCGCGATGCGTTCGCGGGCGCCGTGCAGGTCCTTCGAGCCCGCCGGGAGGCCGCCGGAGACCAGGACCAGCGTGTCGGTGCCCAGCGTCGCTGCCTCGTCGACCGCGCGCCGGTTGTCGTCCAGGGCGGCCGCCCGCTCGTCGGCGTCGATCGCCGTGAAGAAACCGCCGCGGCACAGGGTGGTGACCGTCAGGCCCGCGTCGCGGACCAGCTTGGCCGTCTCCTCGACGCCGTACGACTGGACCGGCTCGCGCCACAGGCCGACGTTGCCGATGCCCAACTCGCGGCAGGCATCGACCAGTTCCGGGATCGACAGCTGCTTGACCGTCATCTGGTTGATGGAGAAGCGGGACAGGTCGCCGGTCACTGGGTCACTCCGTACAGCGAGAGCAGGTTCTTCATGCGCTCCTCGGCCGTCTTCGGGTCGGGGAACAGGCCCAGGCCGTCGGCGAGTTCGTAGGCGCGCGCGAAGTGCGGAAGGGAACGGGCCGACTGGAGGCCGCCGACCATCGTGAAGTGGCTCTGGTGGCCGGCCAGCCAGGCCAGGAAGACCACGCCCGTCTTGTAGAAGCGGGTGGGCGCCTGGAAGAGATGGCGGGACAACTCGACGGTGGGGTCGAGGAGTTCGCGGAAGCCCTTGGCGTCGCCGGTGTCCAGGACGCGGACCGCCTCGGCCGCGAGCGGGCCCAGCGGGTCGAAGATGCCGAGCAGGGCGTGGCTGAAACCCTGGTCGTCGCCCGCGATCAGCTCGGGGTAGTTGAAGTCGTCGCCGGTGTAGCAGCGGACGCCCTGCGGGAGGCGGCGGCGGATGTCGATCTCGCGCTGGGCTTCGAGGAGCGAGACCTTGATGCCGTCGACCTTGTCCGGGTGGGCGGCGATGACCTGGAGGAACGTGTCCGTGGCCGCGTCGAGGTCACTGGAGCCCCAGTAGCCCTCCAGGGCCGGGTCGAACATCGGGCCCAGCCAGTGCAGGATCACCGGCTCGGTGGCCTGGCGCAGGAGGTGACCGTAGATCTCCAGGTAGTCCTCGGGGCCCTCGGCGGCCGCCGCGAGCGCCCGGGAGGCCATCAGGATGGCCTGGGCGCCGGACTCCTCGACGAGGGCGAGCTGCTCCTCGTAGGCCGCGCGGACCTCCGCGAGGGTGGCCGGGCCGGTGAGCTGGTCGGTTCCCACGCCGCAGGCGATGAGACCGCCGACCGACCTGGCCTCGGCGGCGCTGCGGCGGATGAGCTCGGCCGCACCCGCCCACTCCAGTCCCATTCCGCGCTGGGCGGTGTCCATCGCCTCGGCGACGCCGAGTCCGTGCGACCACAGGTGGCGGCGGAAGGCGAGGGTGGCGTCCCAGTCGACGGCGGCCGGGGAGTCCGGCGTGCTGTCGGCGAACGGATCGGCGACGACGTGCGCCGCCGAGAAGACCGTACGGGAGGTGAAGGGGGTGCCGGGGATGGCGGCGAGGGGTTCCTTGCGGGGCTCGTAGGCCCTGAAGCCCCCCTGGAAGTCGGGGAGTCGGATCGTCACAGCGAGATCTCCGGGACGTCGAAACGGCGGCCCTCGGCCGAGGACTTCAGGCCCAGTTCGGCGAGCTGGACACCGCGGGCACCGGCGAGCAGGTCCCACTGGTAGGGGGCGTCGGCGTAGACGTGCTTGAGGAAGAGCTCCCACTGGGCCTTGAAGCCGTTGTCGAACTCGGCGTTGTCGGGCACTTCCTGCCACTGGTCGCGGAAGACCTCGGTCGCCGGGATGTCCGGGTTCCAGACGGGCTTGGGGGTGGCGCTGCGGTGCTGGACACGGCAGTTGCGCAGACCGGCGACGGCGGAGCCCTCGGTGCCGTCGACCTGGAACTCGACGAGTTCGTCGCGGTTGACGCGGACGGTCCAGGAGGAGTTGATCTGGGCGATGGCGCCGCCGTCGAGCTCGAAGATGCCGTAGGCGGCGTCGTCGGCGGTGGCGTCGTAGGGCTTGTCGTTCTCGTCCCAGCGCTCGGGGATGTGGGTGGCGGTGAGGGCCTGGACGGACTTCACACGGCCGAAGAGCTCGTGGAGCACGTACTCCCAGTGCGGGAACATGTCGACAACGATGCCACCGCCGTCCTCGGCCCGGTAGTTCCAGGAGGGGCGCTGGGCGGTCTGCCAGTCGCCCTCGAAGACCCAGTAGCCGAACTCGCCGCGGATCGAGAGGATACGGCCGAAGAAGCCGCCGTCGATGAGCCGCTTCAGCTTGAGCAGGCCGGGCAGGAAGAGCTTGTCCTGGACCACGCCGTGCTTGATGCCCTTCGCCTCGGCGAGGCGGGCCAGCTCCAGGGCGCCGTCGAGGCCGGTGGCGGTGGGCTTCTCGGTGTAGATGTGCTTGCCGGCGGCGATCGCCTTCTTGATGGCCCCCTCGCGCGCGGAGGTCACCTGGGCGTCGAAGTAGATCTCGACGGTCGGGTCGGCGAGGACCGCGTCCACGTCGGTGGAGATGTTCGCCGGGTCCAGGCCGTGCTGCTCGGCGAGGGCCTTGAGCGCGTGCTCGCGGCGGCCGACGAGGATCGGCTCGGGCCACAGCACGTCGCCGTCGCCGAGGTCGAGCCCGCCCTGTTCACGGATCGCGAGGATCGACCGGACGAGGTGCTGGCGGTAGCCCATGCGCCCCGTCACACCGTTCATGGCGATACGCACCGTCTTGCGTGTCACGTCATTCCCTTCATAGGCGTCGTACGCGGTTGTGCGCGCCGCGCACGCCCCCCACTGATGAGCGATACAGCAAGCGCTTTCTATCTCCGTAGAAGCTAGCCTCTGACCAGCGGTCTGGACAAGACTGCGGGAGGGGCGAGTTGTTCGAGGGGGCGAACAACTGAGGTTAATGGGCTTAGGGTCGGTCTTTCGGATCAGGTCGGCTGTGACATACGGCTCCTCTCGACTGGTCGGGCGGGGTCCGGTGCGGGCTCCACTCGACCGACCGGGCGGGGTCCCGTGCGCGCAGCTGCGACGACCAGGCCTTGGACGCGTGTGCCGGGGCCCGCCGCGCCGACGTGATCCGCAGGGCCGGCCCCGAGGCCGGTCCGGAACCGGGCCCCGGATGCCCGCGTGTACGACGGAGTACGACTGAGATGCGCTGCGGCGCGCGACCGGAGGACGACGAGATGACGGTGACCCTGGCGGACGTGGCGGCCCGCGCCCAGGTCTCCCCCGCGACGGTGTCGCGCGTACTGAACGGGAACTACCCCGTGGCCGCGACCACCCGTGAGCGGGTGCTGCGGGCCGTGGACGAGCTGGACTACGTACTGAACGGTCCGGCGAGCGCCCTCGCCGCCGCCACCTCGGATCTCGTCGGAATCCTGGTGAACGACATCGCCGACCCCTTCTTCGGGATCATGGCCGGCGCCATCCAGTCCGAGATCGGGGGGCCGGGCGGGCGCGCGGGCGGTGAACGGCTCGGCGTCGTGTGCAACACGGGAGGCTCTCCCGAGCGGGAGCTGACGTATCTCACCCTGCTGCAGCGGCAGCGGGCGGCGGCGGTCGTACTGACCGGCGGAGCCGTGGAGGACGCGCCGCACCAGGCCGCGATGTCCGCCAAGCTGCGCAAGCTGGCGGACGCGGGCACCCGGATCGTGCTGTGCGGGCGGCCGCCGGCACCGGATGCCGGGGCGGTCGCGCTGACCTTCGACAACCGGGGCGGAGGCCGCGAGCTGACCGAGCACCTCATCGGGCTCGGGCACCGGAAGCTCGGCTACATCGCCGGGCCGGAGGAGCGGACGACGACCCGGCACCGGCTGGAGGGACACCGGGCGGCCCTCGACGCGCACGGCATCGCCGAGGACCCGCGGTGGACCGTCCACGGCCGCTACGACCGACGGTCCGGGTACGAGGCCACGCTGGAGCTGCTGCGCCGGGATCCGTCGCTGACGGCTGTCGTCGCCGCGAACGACTCCGTGGCGCTGGGGGCGTGCGCGGCGCTGCGGGACTCCGGGCTGCGGATTCCGGACGACGTGTCCGTCGCCGGGTTCGACGACCTGCCGTTCAGCATCGACGTGGTGCCCGCGCTGACGACGGTGCGGTTGCCGTTGGCGGAGGCGGGGGCCCGGGCGGGGCGGATCGCGATGGGCCGGGAGGAGCCGCCGCCCGGGGGGATCGCGACGGTGCGGGGGGAACTGATGGTCCGGGGGTCTTCGGGGGTTCCTCGGGGCTGAGGCGGTCTGGGCGGGTGCCGGCCGGTGGGGGGTGGTCGCGCAGTTCCCCGCGCCCCTTGCGTGGGTGCGGTTGCCCCGGTTTCCCAGGCTCGCTCCCGCCTGACGGATGTCGTGGCGGTGGGCGGGCCGTGCCGCGGAGATTCGGGCCACCGTGATTCTCACCGATGACTTCCGCGGCCCGCCCCGGTCTGTACTGCCGTCGTCGCCCACGCGGGAAGCAATCCCGAGCGTGCAGCAACCAGGAACTGGAGTGAGTCCCATGCGCATCGTGATCAGTGAGTTCATCAGTCTGGATGGTGTCGTGCAGGCCCCGGGCGGGCCGGAGGAGGACACCGACGGTGGGTTCGCGCACGGCGGCTGGTCCCATCCGTACTTCGACGAGGAGGTGCTCGGCACCGCGTTCACGGAGGGCATGGAGCGGGCCGAGGCGCTGCTGTACGGGCGGCGGACCTATCTGACGATGGCCGGGGCGTGGCCTGAGCGGGCCGGGGATCCGTTCGCCGACCGGCTGAACTCCCTGAAGAAGTACGTGGTGACGGACACCCTCGGTGATGACGAGCTGACGTGGAACAACACCGAGCGGATCCCGGGCGGCCAGGCCGTCGCGCGGATCCGTGAGCTGCGGGCCCGCGAGGGCGGCGAGCTGGCGATGATGGGCAGCCCGACCCTGGTCCGCACCCTCATCAGCGAAGGGCTGGTCGACGAACTCCAGCTCATCGTGATGCCGGTGATCCTCGGCGGCGGCAAGTCGATCTTCCCGGAGGACGGCGGGAAGCGGCCGTTCGAGCTCGTGTCCACGGTCGCCGGGAAGACGGGCGTGCAGCTGTGCGTGTACCGGCCCGCGCCGCCCGACGCCGGCCAGGCTCAGGGGTAGCCGCGGAGGGCGCGGTCGTCCTACGCTCGGTCCAACGATATCTCTGACTGAGTCAAGTATCCGGGGGTCGACCGAGCATGACCGTCCAGGACATCCGCGCCTTCAACCGCTTCTACACGAACGTGATCGGCGCCCTCGACTACAGCCGCCACCTCTACGCCCCCTTCACCCTCACCGAGTCCCGCGTCCTGTACGAGCTCGCGCACTCGCCCCGCACCGACGCGGCCGATCTGCGGACCGAACTCTCGCTGGACGCCGGGTACTTGAGCAGGATCCTGAACAAGTTCGAGCAGGACGGGCTGATCGAGCGGGCGGCCTCACAGCAGGATCCGCGCCGCCGCCATGTCACGCTCACCGCACGCGGCCGGGAGACCGCCGCGCTGCTCGCCGAGCGCGCGGACGAATCCGTGGGCGCGCTCCTCGCGAGCGTGCCCTCCGCCGAACGGCCCCGGCTCGCCGAGGCGATGCACACCGTCCGCGCCCTGCTGTCCGAAGGCCGCCCGCCGCGCCGCGAGGACGTCCTCCTGCGGGAGCCCGCACCCGGCGACCTCGGCTGGATCGTGGCACGCAACGCGGCCCTGTACTCCGCCGAGTACGGCTTCAACGCCGACTACGAGGGCCTGGTCGCGAGGATCGTCGCCGACTTCGCGCAGGACCACGATCCGCATCTGGAGCGGGTCTGGATCGCCGAGCTGGACGGCCGGCCGGTGGGCTGCGTGATGTGCGTACGGGACGACGCGCCCGGCACGGCCCGGCTGCGGCTGCTCCTCGTCGAGCCGGACGCGCGCGGACTCGGCATCGGCGACCGGCTGGTGACGGCCGTCGTCGACTTCGCGCGCCGCGCCGGCTACCGCGACCTGGTGCTGTGGACCAACGACGTCCTCACCGCCGCCCGCCGTGTCTACCAGCGCCACGGGTTCGTCCTCGCCGCCGAGAAACCCCACCGTTCCTTCGGAAGGGACCTGAACGGCCAGGACTGGCGGCTGGACCTCACCGGCTCGACCGGGTGAGAGTAGAGCCCATGAAACTGGCGTTCTCCACCCTCGGTGTCCCCGGCCTCCCCCTCTCGGACGTGCTTCGGCTCGCGACCTCGCACGGCTATCACGGCGTAGAACTGCGCGCGCATCCGGAGGAGCCGGTGCACCCCGGTATCGGGCTTGCGGAACGGGCCGACGCGGTGGCCGAGTTCAAGGCGGCCGGAGTCGAGGTCCTCGGTGTCGCCGGGTACACGCGTGTGGCCGCGCCGGGCGACGACGAGCCCGTGATCGAGGAGATCCACCGTCTCCTGGACCTGGCCCGTGACCTCGGCGCCGGTTTCGTCCGCGTCTTCCCCGGCGCCGCCTCCGACCAGTCCCGCGAGGAGGCCGACGCCACGGCCGCCCGGCGGCTCGGTACGGCCGCGGAGTACGCCGGCGACCTCGACGTACGCATCCTTCTCGAAACCCATGACTCGCATCGCACGGGCGCCGAGGCGATCCGGGTCCTCGGTCCGGTCGGCCACCGCCAGGTCGGCGCGCTCTGGGACGTCATGCACACCTGGCTCGGTGGCGAGCAGCCCTCCGAGACCTACGCGGCCCTCGCCCCGCATCTCGGATACGTGCAGGTCAAGGACATCGCGTCCGCCGAGGACACCACCCCGGTCGCGCTCGGCGCCGGTGTCCTGCCGCTCGCGGAGTGCGTGGAGGTCCTCTCCCGGCACAGCTGGGACGGGTGGCTGTGCTGGGAGTACGAGAAGCGCTGGTACGAGAAGGCGGCGCCCCTGGAGGAGCTGCTGAGCGCGGGCCGCGAGCACCTGGCCCGGCTGCTCAACGACTCGGCGTAGGAGCGCGGGAGGGGGTCGCGCGGATCCGCGCGAGGCCCGCGAGGCGGAGCCACAGGCGGGATCCCCGGCCGGACCGCGGCCGGTGCCGCACCGGCCGTCCGGTCCGGGGGGTGTCGGCGACGACCGGTGCGTCCGGCAGCGCGGACAGGACCCCGGCCTTCGCCTGCCAGCCGCTGAACACGCCCTGGAACAGCGGGTGTGCGGCCTGGACGGGCAGCGACTTCCTCAGTACGGCCATGACTGCTTCCTCCTGCTCGTGTCTGCTGAAGCTCACTGTCGACGTTAGGGAGAAACGGCTCGCTGCTACCGTCCAATGGCATGCGGGTATCACAGACCAATCTGGTGGGCGATCTCCTGATCGACCTGGGTCGGCCCGGCGACGGCCTCCTGCACGAGCGGGTGAAGCGGGCGCTGCGCTCGGCGATCCGCAGTGGGCGCATCGAGGTCGGCGCCGCCCTGCCGCCCAGCCGGCAGCTCGCCGGTGACCTCGGCTGTTCCCGCTGGGCGGTCACGGAGGCGTACGGCCAGCTCGTCGCCGAGGGCTACCTGGAGGCCCGCAGCGGTTCCGCGACCCGGGTGCGCTGGTCCGGCGACCGGGACGGCGACGTCGAGCGGCCCGCGGCCCGCCGGGCTCCCGTGGCCCGTTTCGACCTCGCGCCGGGTCTGCCGGACCTGCGGGCCTTTCCGCGCCGCAGGTGGGCGGAGGCCGTGCGCGCGCAGGTGACGACCACGGCGTTCACGGAGTTCGGCTACCCGCCGCCCGGCGGCCACCCGCGGCTGCGACGGCTGCTCGCCGAGTACCTGGGCCGTTCCCGCGGTGTCTCGACGACCGCGCAGGACGTGACGGTGTGCACGAGCGTGACCGACGGGGTGCGGCGCGTCTGCCATGCCCTGCGCGCCCAGGGCGTCACCGCCGTCGGCTGCGAGGAGCCGGGCTGGACACGGCTGCGCCAGGTGATCGTCGCCGCCGGTCTGGAGCCGGTGCCGGTCCGTGCGGACCACGGCGGCCTGCGCGTCGACGACCTCGTCGGACACACCGGTCTGCGGGCCGTGCTGACGGCTCCGGCGCACCAGTTCCCGCTGGGGACCGTGCTCGTGCCCGAGCGGCGCGCGGCGCTGCTGGACTGGGCCCGCCGGGTGGACGGTGTCGTGCTGGAGGACGACTACGACGCGGAGTTCCGCTACGACCGCCGACCGGTCGCGGCCCTCCAGGCCATGGACCCGTCCCGGGTCGTGCTGCTGAAGTCCCTGAGCAAGACCCTGTCCCCGGCGCTCGGCATCGGCTGGCTGGTGGCGCCGTCACGCTGGACCGACGCCCTGCACCGGACCGGCCAGGCGGCGACCGCGCCCCCGCTCCTGGACCAGCTCGCGTTCGCCGCCCTGCTGGAGTCGGGTGCCTACGACCGTCACCTGCGGGCCTGCCGTAGGCGTTACCGCGACCGGCGCGACGCGCTCGTGGGGGCGCTGGCCGAGCAGCTGCCCGGCGCCCCGGTCTCGGGCATCGCGGCGGGACTCCACCTCATCCTGCGGCTGCCGGCCGGCGTGGACACCGCGGCCGTGGTCAGGGCGGCGGCCGCCCGGTCGCTGTCGGTCGCGGACCTCGCCGCCTATCACGCCACCGACGACCACGCCGATCACGGGCTGGTCCTCGGCTACGGCAACCTCGCCGACGGCATGGTGGAGGAGTCGGTACGCCACCTCCGTACGGCGATCGAGGAGTGCCGTTGACGAGGGCCCCGCGGTAATTCGGTGGCCGGGGCGACGCCGGGCGGTTAACGTCCCGGGGTGCATCAGCCCCCTCCTCTCCCGGTCCTGACCCCGTGAGCCTCAGTCGCACGTTCCTGGATGTACGACCGCTCCGCACCTCCCCCGTCTTCCGGCGGCTGCTGTTCGGACGCACCGTGTCCACGCTCGGCACCTTCATGACGATGGTGACCGTCATGTACCAGATCTGGGACATGACCCACAGCGCGCTCTGGAGCGGCGCGGTCGGCATCGCGCAGGCGGTGCCGATGGTCGGGGTCAGTCTGTTCGCGGGGGCCTGGGTCGACCGGGCCGACCGGCGCCGCGTGTACCTGACGGGCACCGTCGGCTCAGCGGTCTGCTCGCTGCTGCTGACCGTGCAGGCTTTCGCCGGGCGCGCGCCGGTGGCCGTCGTGCTGCTGCTGGTCGCGGTGCAGACGTCGTTCGCCGCGCTCGGCGCACCCGCGGCGGGCGTGTTCGTGCCGCGGCTGCTGCCCAGGGAGCAGGTGGCCGCCGGTCTCGCGCTCCAGCAGGCCACCGGCCAGGCGATGATGCTGGTCGGCCCGGCCGTCGCCGGGGTCGTGCTCGGCTGGTGGGGCATCGGCGTCTGCTACCTCCTGGACACCCTCAGCTTCACCATGTCCTTCTACGGCGCCTACGGGCTGCCCGCGCTGCCGCCCGAGGGCGAGAAGTCCCGGCCCGGGGTGAGCGGCGTCCTGGACGGCCTGCGCTTCCTGGTCGGCCACCGGGTGGTGCGCGGCGCGCTCGTGACCGACCTGGCCGCGACCGTCCTGTCCATGCCGGTGAGCCTGTTCCCCCTGGTCAACGAGGAACGCTTCGGCGGAAACCCGCGCACGCTCGGCCTGTTCCTGTCGGCGCTCGCCGTGGGCGGGGTCGCCGCGACGGTCCTCTCCGGCCCGGTGACCCGCCTGGCCCGACCCGGTCCCGTGATGCTGTGCGCGTCGGCGACCTGGGGCGCGGCCCTCGCCCTGTTCGGCCTGACGACCAGCGCCTGGGCGGGCCTCGGCATCCTGGCCGTGGCCGGCGCGGCGGACAGCCTGTCCGTCCTCTCCCGCACCACCATCGTCCAGACCCACACCCCCGACGCCCTCCTCGGCCGCGTCACGGCCGCCGAGACGATCGTCGGCCAGGCGGGCCCCCACCTCGGCAACCTGCGCGGCGGCCTGGTCGCGGGCTGGAGCTCCGGGGCGACCGCGCTCATCACCGGCGGGCTGCTGTGCGTGGCGGCGGTGGGATATGTGGGCGCGAGCACACCGGAGTTGCGGGCGGTTCCGGCTACGGGCGCGGCGTGATGTCGGCGTCCGGGTCCAGACACCACTCCAGTACGGCCGGCCAGGAGCCGTAACCGGCGTCCAGGTCGAGGTGGGCGGCGCCGGGGAGGATGTCGGCGGGGATACCGAGTGGCTCGGCGAAGGTCTGCCGTGCCCCCTCCGGGCAGTACGGGTCGTCGTCGCCGGCGACCAGACGGGTGGGACCGGGGAGGGTGAAGTCGAGGGCGGGCGGGGCGAATTCGGCGATCTCCGGGTGCCGTACGACGACGGACGCGGACGGCGGGGAGACGAGCAGCACGCGATCGACGGAGCCGGGCTTCACGAGCCCGCGCGCGACTGCGTGCATCCACAGCAGGGCGGAGGCGCTGTGGGCGAGGACGACGCGTTCGCCCGCGGGCAGGTCACCGAGATGCCCGGTGAGCTCGGTGAGCCAGGTGTCCAGGTCGGGGTCGTCGGGGGCGGGCAGTTGGGGGTAGGTGACGTGGTGGCCGAGACCGGTGAGGCGGTCGGCGAGCCAGTGCTGCCAGTGCTGTGCGGGCCGGTGGTTCTGCCAGCCGTGGAGGATGAGGTAGGCGGTCATGACGTCGATGGTTTCCGACCTTGTGTGGCCAGGTCCAGCGAATCTTTTACCGTGGAACCGGTGAGCGAACCATGACGGGATCGCAGCGCATCCGGACGTAGGCGTCCACCTCGTCCAGCGTGACATCGCGCAACAGCAGCGATCAGCCTCTCCGCGCCGCGAAGCCCGCCACCCGCTCCTCCAGCCGCTTGCGGCACTGCGGCCACTCCTCCGCCGTGATGGAGAAGATCGCGGAGTCACGCAGCTGCCCGTCCTCGCCCGGTGCCCAGGAGCGGGACCAGTTGCGCAGGACGCCCTCGAAGCGGGCGCCGACGCTTTCGATGGCCGCGCGGGAGCGGTCGTTGCGGGCGTCCGTCTTCAGGTCGACGCGGGAGACGTGCCACTCCTCGAAGGCGTGCCGGAAGAGGAGCAGCTTGGCCTCGGCGTTGATGCCGGTGCCCTGGGCGGGCCCCGCGAGCCAGGTGAAGCCGATCTCCACGGCGTCGAGTCGGTCCTCGGCCCGCCAGCAGCGCGGTTCCCAGTACGAGGTCGCTCCCACCGCCCGCCCCGTCGCGACCGACACCTGCGCGTACGGTGCGAGTTGCCCGGTCGCCGCCCGCGCGAGTTGCGCGTCGATGTAGGCGCCGACCTCGGCGGCCCTGGGCACCCAGGTGAACTCGTACGTACCGCGGTTCTCCTCCGCCGCCACGGCCAGGTCCGCCGCGTGTCTGTGGTCCAGCGGTTCCAGGCGCACCAACCCGCCCGTCAGTACCGGCCCTTCCAACTGGAGACCCACCGCCCGATCAACCCCCGATGCCCCGTCGCAACTCCGCGAACGCCTCATGGAAACCGGGGAAAGTCTTCCGTACGCACGCCGGGTCGTCGAACGAGATTCCCGGTACCCGCAGACCGGTGACCGCGAAGGACATGACGATGCGATGGTCGCCGTAGGACGTCACCCGAGCCCCGGTGGGAGCGGCCTCCGGGTGGATCTCGATCCAGTCCGGGCCCGTGGCCACCGTCACGCCCAGCCGCCGCAGGTTCTCCGCGCAGGCCTCCAGGCGGTCGCACTCCTTGACCCGCGTGTTCGCCACGTCCTCGATTCGGACGGGGGCGGACGCGAAGGGCGCGATCGCCGCCAGGGTCGGCATGGTGTCCGAGATGTCCCGCATGTTGACGGTCAAGCCGCGCAGTTCGCCCGTGCCGCGGACCGTGGTGGCGTCGGCGCCGACGGACACCTCCGCGCCCATCCGCCGCAGTACGTCCACGAAACCGAGGTCGCCCTGGAGGGCGCCCGTGCCCAGGCCGGGGACCGTCACCTCGGCGCCCGGCGTGATCGCCGCCGCCGCGAAGAAGTAGCTCGCCGTGGACGCGTCCGGCTCGATCGCGTAGGTCGTGGCGCGGTAGCCGCCCGGCGGAACCACGAAGACGTCGCCGTCCCTGACGACCTCCACGCCGAAGGCCCGCATCATCGCGATGGTGATCTCGACGTACGGCGCCGACACCAGGTCGGTGACGCGGATCCGCAGGCCCCGGCGGGTCAGGGGACCCAGCAGCAGGAGCGCGGTGAGGTACTGGGAGGACTGGCCCGCGTCCAGGACCACGTCTCCGCCCTCGACGCCCGCCGCCCGCACGGTCAGCGGATGGTGGCCCTCCGCCTCCTCGTGCCGCAGGTCCACGCCCAGGTCCCGCAGGGCGCGCGACAGGGGCAGCAGGGGGCGCCTGCGCATCTGCGGCGACGCGTCGAAGCGGTACATGCCGTGGCCCGCGGCGGCCAGGGTGGGCAGGAAGCGGGCGGTCGTGGCGCCGTCACGGCAGTACACGTCCGCCTCGGCGACCGCCGGTCCCTGCGGGCGGCCGTCCACCTGCCAGGCGTCCGGAGCGCGGCCGACCCGGTAGCCGAGCCGTACCAGGCCCTCGGCGAAGCCCTCCGAGTCGTCCGAACGGAGAGGGCGTACGAGGGTGGTGACCCCGTCGGCCGCTGCGGCGAGGAAGAGGGCGCGGGCGGTGATGGACTTCGAACCGGGCAGGGAGAGGGACTGCGGGGCGGGCGCGTGGGCTGCGGGCATACCCGTCATGATCGCCCCACGACCGCCTCCGGTGCGCGGACGTCCATGGGATGGACCCGATCGGCGGTCAGCGCGGGCGGCGCTTCCAGCGGTCGTCCGGCAGGGGCGCCCTGCGGTTCGTCTGCTCCTGGATCTCGCAGTACGAGTCCGCCGCCGTGCCGTGCCACACCTCGTCGTGCGCCGCCAGCGCCCCGCGCAGACCCGCGCCCGCCGTTCCGCGGCGACGGACGTGCCGGGCCAGGAGGGCGAAGAGGGCGAGGGTGACGGCGAGTCCGGCGAGGACGGCCAGAGGCGGCAGCAACGGGCTCATGCACCGACCGTACGCCGGCTGCGCGGACGGCACCGAGGCGTCGGCTCATCCGCCCCGTTGGCCCCGGCCTCACCAACTTCGGGAAAACGGGGCCCAGCCGGGAACCCCGCCCCGTCCCCGCTCGTCCAATCCGCACGTTGCCGGAGAGTCACCGTAGTGCGGCGTCGGCCTCGCTGCTGGCTGCGATCGCTGACCCAACCCTCTCCTCCGTACTGCGGCCGGCAGCACACGCCGCCATCGGCGCGCCCCCCTCCACAGCGCCGATGGCGGCGTCCCATGTCGCGTTACTGTGCACTCCCTTGACTGGCAGAAACTTCCCGGTTATTGGTGACTTCTCGGAAGTTTCCTTCAGCGGATCACCTCCGGAAGGAGCGCACGTGCCCTCCAGACGTACCGTCCTCGCCGCGACGACAGGTGTCGCCGCCGCACTCGCCGTGAGCGGGGCCGCCTCCGCGGACGACAAGCAGCACGAGAAGCAGGACGACAGGAAGCTCCGCTCCCTCATCTCGCGGATGACCCTGCCGGAGAAGGTCGGCCAGCTCTTCGTGATGCGGGTCTACGGCCACTCCGCCACCGCCCCCGACCAGGCGGACATCGACGCCAACCTCCAGGAGATCGGCGTCCGTACGGCCGCCGAGATGATCGCGAAGTACCGGGTGGGCGGGATCATCTACTTCACCTGGGCGCACAACACCCGTGATCCGCACCAGATCGCCGACCTGTCCGACGGCATCCAGAGGGCGTCGCTGCACCAGCCGCGCGGACTGCCCGTCCTCGTCTCCACCGACCAGGAGCACGGGATCGTGTGCCGGGTCGGCGCGCCCGCCACGCTCTTCCCGGGCGCGATGGCGATCGGCGCCGGCGGCTCGCGCACGGACGCCCGCACCCTCGGCATCGTCGCCGGGCAGGAGCTCAGGGCCGTCGGCATCCGGCAGAACTACTCCCCCGTCGCCGACGTCAACGTCAACCCGGCCAACCCGGTCATCGGCGTGCGCTCGTTCGGGGCCGACCCCCAGGCGGTCGCCGGACTCGTCGCCGCGGAGGTCAGGGGGTACCAGGGCGCCGGGGTGGCGGCGACCGCCAAGCACTTCCCGGGGCACGGCGACACCGCCGTCGACAGCCACTACGGCTTCCCCGTCATCACCCACAGCCGGGAGCTATGGGAGAAGCTGGACGCCGTGCCCTTCCGGGCCGCGATCCGCGCGGGCATCGACTCGGTCATGACCGCGCACATCCAGTTCCCGGCCCTCGACGACTCCGGCGACCCGGCCACCCTCTCCCACCCGATCCTCACCGGCATCCTGCGCGGCGAACTCGGCTACGACGGGGTCGTCGTGACGGACTCCCTCGGCATGGAGGGCGTCCGGCAGAAGTACGGCGACGACCGCGTGCCCGTCCTCGCCCTCAAGGCCGGTGTCGACCAGCTCCTCAACCCGCCCTCCCTGGACGTCGCGTGGAACGCCGTCCTCAAGGCCGTGCAGGACGGCGAGCTCACCGAGGCGCGGCTCGACGAGTCGATCCTGCGGATCCTGCGGCTCAAGACCCGGCTGCGGCTGATCGAGGCGCCTTACGTCGGTCAGGGCGGTGTCACCCGGACCGTCGGCACCCCGGCGCACCTCGCGGCGGCCGACCGGATCGCCGAGCGGACCACGACGCTGCTGGTCAACGAGAAGCGGCTGCTGCCCCTGTCCCGGCGCACCCACCGCAAGCTGCTCGTCGTGGGCGCCGACCCGGCCTCACCGTCCGGTACGACGGGCCCGCCCACCGGGGTCCTCGCCTCCGCCCTCACCGAACTGGGCTTCACGGCCACCGCCCTGTCGACCGGTACGGCACCCTCGGCGGCCACCGTCGCCCGGGCCGTCATCGCCGCGCAGGAGGCGGACGCGGTGATCGTGGGGACGTACAACATCACGGCCGCGCAGAAGAGTCTCGTCGAACAGCTCGTGGCGACCGGGAAGCCGGTGGTCGCGGTCGCCATCCGCAATCCTTACGACGTGGCCCACCTGCCCACCGTCCCGGCGTACCTGGCGACCTACTCCTGGACCGACGTCGAACTGCGGGCCGCCGCGCGGGTGATCGCCGGGAAGACGGCACCGCGCGGGAAGCTGCCGGTGCCGGTGCAGCGGGTGGACGATCCGGCGAAGGTGCTGTACCCGGTCGGGTACGGGCTGTCGTACGGCCGATAGCGCGCGGGGCGTAGTCGTCGTACGGCGCGCACGCCGCGCACCACCCCCGAAAGGCGCAAAGGACCCCACACGTCTGGCGTGGCCCCGCCGCGACGGTCACGCTGGACGGCGGGGGTAGTCCGGGGGGATCGCGATGCGCGAGAAGTGTTCCACGGGGGTGGTGTGCGTCCTGCTGGCGCTGCTCACCGCCCTGTTGACGGGGTGTACCCAGCAGGCGGCCGGCACCGACGGGGGCGGGCGGTCCGGCGCCGCCGCCTCGGTCTCGTCGTCCGCCGGCCGGGCCTCCGGTTTCGGCGCGGTGTTCCTCGCGGTCGACGAGTGCAGTTCCTTCGGCAAGTCCACCTTCACCGAGGTGCCCTGCACCGGTGAGCGGGCGGCGGCACGGGTCGTGGCCCGGCACGACGGTACGACGGCCGACGGACCGCCGTGTCCGGCGACCACCGACTTCGTGCTGCACATCAGCGAGCAGAGCCAGATCTCCGACGAGGACGGCGACGGGGCGGTGCCGCAGGGGTACGCCTGCATGCGCAACCTGGAGCCGCCGCATCCGGGCGACCCGGGCGGCGGGGGCGGGCCGCGGACCATCGTCGGCGACTGTGTGTACGGCTCGGGCAGCGGACAGGTCCGGGAGACCGCGTGCGACGGCAAGGGCGCGAGGAAACCGCAGTTCAAGGTGGTGAAGGCGGTCGCCGAGCGCAGCCTGTGCCCGCTGTCGACGGCCCTGTACGTCCAGCTCGGCGGGGCCCGGCCGGTGGGGTGCGCCCGGCCGCTGTGAGCGACGGCCGGGCGCGGTGAGCGGGTCAGGGACGCAGGGTGGGCTCCCTCTCCGCGTTCCGGACGTCCAGCTTCCTGTCGAAGGCCGCGAGCGGCTTCGCCCGGGCGACGGCCGTGTCGGAGACGCCCGCCCAGTCGAGGATCCTGGCCGTGGCCAGGGCCTTCTGGTCGGCGGCCAGTCCGGCCACGTTCGCGCCGTGGTTCATG
The DNA here is from genome assembly GCF_055570355.1 of Streptomyces sp. NPDC031225. NCBI lineage: Bacteria > Bacillati > Actinomycetota > Actinomycetes > Kitasatosporales > Streptomycetaceae > Streptomyces > Streptomyces sp. NPDC031225. The sequence goes on from NZ_JBVIHJ010000023.1 coordinate 44,262, forward strand.
CCGGGCGCGGTGAGGACGTACGCGTCCTTCGCCCCCTTGCCGACGCGGAACCGTTCCGCGCCCCACGGGTCGTTCTGGCCGTAGACGTAGAGCATGTGGCGGGCGTTGGTGCGCACCCAGTTGTCCACGTCCCGCATCGCGTACGGCTGGAACTTCGTCGGGATGTCCCTCGGGATGAAGTTGCGCGGCGGCTGGTAGCCGTAGCGGACGTACTTCTTCTCGATGTGCGGGAAGCGGATCGTCGGGGCGCCGAGTTGGGTGGCCGCCTGGTAGTAGTACGGCGTGTACGGCGCGAGGCCCTGGTCGGTGTAGAAGGAGAACCCGGAGATCGTGTCGATCGAGTTCCAGATCTGGTCGTCGGTCGCGGTCCTGGCGTCCGGCGGGATCAGTTCGTCGTCACCGCAGTTGGCGAGCAGGTTGTACTGCCAGAACCCCCACACGTAGTCGAGGACGACCGCCTCGTACGCCTTGTCGAGGCTGCCGACCGTGGAGAAGGTGAAGCCCTCGGCGGCCGCGTACTGCGCGTACTTCTTCTCCAGCGGCTCCCGGCGGACCAACGCCTCGCGCTGCACCGCGTTCAGGCGGTCGCGGCACTCCTTGGAGCCGACCTTCTCGAAGAAGCGGTCGTAGGCGGAGTCCTCGTTGTTGACCACGTCGTTGGGGGCGACGTACGCGACGACGCCGTCCATGTCACGCGGGTAGAAGCGCTCGAAGTAGGTGGCGGTCATGCCGCCCTTGGAGCCGCCCGTGGCGATCCAGTTCCTGGTGTAGATCTTCTTCAGCGCCTTGAAGACGCGGTGCTGGTCGCTGGCGGCCTGCCAGATGTCCAGCTTGCTCCAGTCGGCCGGGGCCGGCCGGGAGGGCGTGAAGAAGCGGTACTCCAGGGAGACCTGGTTGCCGTCCACGATCCGGGTCGGCTCGCTGCGGCTGGGGTTCGTGGAGACGTTGTAGCCGCTGGTGTAGAACACCGTCGGGCGGCTGACGTCCTTGTGCAGCACGGTGATCCGCTGCTGGAACGTGCCCTTGGACGGATGCCGGTGGTCGACCGGCTGGGTGTAACCGAGTACGAAGTAGCGGTACCCGGTGTACGGCTTCTCCTCGATCAGGCTCATCCCCGGAATGGAGAGCAGCTGGTCCTTGATGTCGGCGGTGGCACCGGTGCCGTGGGCCTCCGGCTCGGCGGCGGTGGCCGCCCCGGCCGTACCGACCGTGCCGATGAGCACGACCAGCGTGAGAAGCCATCTGAGCGCCTTGCGCATGCACCCTCCCCTGTGAGTACAGATGTGCGCCGGACGCTAGCGGCGCAAGTCCGTTCCGCACCAGGGGAGATGACGTCTTCGTGGGGAAAACCCTGTGGGGATTCTGTGACTCAGAGCCGGATCCAGCCCTCGGAGTCGTACTTCCCGCGGCCCACCTCGCCCTTCACCCACACCTTGCGCTGCCCGGCGTGCACGGTGACGGGGCCGGCCCGGTACTTGAACCGCCCGGCGTCCTCGACCGGCCGCAGTCCGTACGCGCGCAGGCTCACCCGCATGTGCTGCGGGGCCCCGGGACGCTTGGGGAGGGTGACCGCGCACACGTAACCGCGCCGCTTGTACACCTCCACGGTGCCGGTGGAGAACGGGAAGGACCGGACCTTGCGCCCCTCGCACGACGAGGCCGCGGCCTGCGCCTGCCCCGGCACGGCCACCCCGATCACTCCGGACACCATCAGAACGGCCAGCCCCACCGCCAGCCGCCGTATCGCTCCACTCTTCACTGCCGTCCCTCCCGCAGCTGTTGGGCGTACGGATGTACGGACGCAGGACATGTGTCGGACGGTTGCACGACCGTCAGCGGGACACCTCGGCCGGCTCCCCCACGAACGTCCGCCACAGCGAGGCGTATCGGCCGTCCCGCGCGAGCAGTTCGTCATGGGTGCCGTCCTCCACCACCCGGCCGTGAGCAGAACCTCCCGATGTCGCCCTCGCACCGCTCGGCCCTGACGGGCCTCCCCGGCTTCGGACGACTGGCCGGACTCCGTCCGGCGCTCGAAGTGGTCGCAGGTCTGGGCCCCGGGATCCGGTCAGGCCGGGGCAGGCGCGTCCTCACCCACGAACGTCCGCCACAGCGAGGCGTATCGGCCGTCCCGCGCGAGCAGTTCGTCATGGGTGCCGTCCTCCACCACCCGGCCGTGATCCATCAGCACGACCCTGTCGGCGCGGGCCGCCGTGGTGAGACGGTGGGCCACGACGAGGGTGGTACGGCGGCCCGCGAGGCGGTCGGTGGCCTGGTTGACCTGGGCCTCCGTGGCGAGGTCGAGGGCTGCCGTGGCCTCGTCGAGGAGCAGGATGTCGGGGTCGACCAGCTCCGCGCGGGCCAGTGCGATCAGCTGGCGCTGGCCGGCCGAGAGGTTGCGGCCGCGCTCGGCGACCTCGTGGAGGTAGCCGCCCTCCAGCGTGGCGATCATCTCGTGGGCGCCGACCGCGCGGGCCGCCGCCTCGACCTCGGCGTCCGTGGCGTCCGGGCGGCCGTAGGCGATGGCGTCGCGGACGGTGCCCTGGAAGAGGTACGCCTCCTGCGGGACCACGCCGAGGCGGTGCCGGTAGGAGGTGAGGTCCAGGGTGCGCAGGTCGGTGCCGTCGACCGTGACCCGGCCGGCGGTCGGGTCGTAGAACCGGGCCACCAGCTTGACCAGGGTGGACTTGCCCGCGCCCGTCTCGCCGACGAAGGCGACCGTCTGCCCGGCGGGGATCTTCAACTCGATGCCGCCCAGGGCCTCTTCGTCGTCCGCGTAGGCGAAGTGCACGTCCTCGAAGGCCACGTCGCCGCGCAGGGACAGGACCTCCAGCGGCTCGTCGGGCGCCTTCGTGGACGTCGGCTCCTGGAGCAGCTCCTGGATGCGTCCCAGCGACACGGTCGCCTGCTGGTAGCCGTCGAAGACCTGCGAGAGCTGCTGGACCGGGGCGAAGAACAGGTCGATGTACAGGAGGTAGGCCACCAGGGCGCCGGTCGTCAGGGTCGCCGCGTCCACCCGGCCCGCGCCCGCGATCAGTACGGCCGCCGCGGCCACCGAGGAGAGCAGCTGGACGAAGGGGAAGTAGATCGAGATCAGCCACTGGCCCCGGATACGGGCCTGGCGGTAGCTGTCGCTGCGTTCCGCGAACCGCGCCCCGCCGTCCAGCTCCCGCCGGAACGCCTGCACGATCCTGAGCCCGGACACCGACTCCTGGAGGTCGGCGTTGACCGACGAGACGCGCTCACGGGCGAGTTCGTAGGCCTTCACGCTCGCCTTGCGGAAGAAGTACGTGGCGACGACCAGCGGCGGCAGCGTCGCGAACACGACCAGCGCCAGCTGTACGTCGATCACCAGCAGGGCGCCCATGATGCCGAAGAAGGTGACGACCGAGACGAACGCCGTGACCAGGCCGGTCTGCAGGAAGGTCGAGAGGGCGTCGACGTCCGTCGTCATCCTCGTCATGATCCGGCCGGTCAACTCCCGCTCGTAGTAGTCGAGTCCGAGGCGCTGGAGCTGGGCGAAGATCTTCAGCCGGAGGGAGTAGAGGACCCGCTCCCCGGTGCGCCCGGTCATGCGGGTCTCGCCGATCTGTGCCACCCACTGGACGCCCACCGCGAGGAGGGCGAGGAGGGACGCCGTCCAGATCGCGGCCATCGCCATCTTCGAGACACCGTCGTCGATGCCGTGCCGGATCATCACCGGGAGCAGCAGGCTCATGCCGGCGTCCACGGCGACCAGGCCCAGGCTGATCAGCAGCGGGGCGCCGAAGCCCCGCAGCAGCCGTCGCAGTCCGTAGGACTCCTCGGGCGTGACCGCGCGTGCCTCGTCGATGTCCGGGGTGTCCGTCGCCGGGGGCAACGCGTCGACCTCGGCGAGGAGTTCGGGGGTGGCCGGAGTACCGGCCAGGGCCGCGTCCTTGGGCTCGCGGTCGCCGGTCCACAGGCGGGGCGTGACACCGCGCTCGGCGTCGAACTCGGCGTCCAGCTCGTCGCGTACGGAGGTGTCCTCCCGCACGGCGACCGGGCGGGCGTGGCCCGGGGAGACACCGCCGAGGCCGTCGGGGTCGGTGAGCAGTCGGCGGTAGAGGGCGGAGCGCTTCTCCAGCTCGGCGTGGGTGCCGAGGTCGGCGAGGCGGCCGTTGTCCAGGACGGCGATGCGGTCGGCGAGGTTGAGGGTGGAGCGGCGGTGGGCGATGAGGAGGGTCGTGCGGCCCGCCATGACCTGCTTGAGGGCCTCGTGGATCTCGTGCTCGACCTGCGCGTCCACGGCGGAGGTGGCGTCGTCCAGGACGAGCAGGCGCGGGTCGGTGAGGATCGCGCGGGCCAGGGCGACGCGCTGGCGCTGGCCGCCGGAGAGGGTGAGGCCGTGTTCGCCGACCGTGGTGGCGTAGCCCTCGGGGAGCTCTGCGATGAAACGGTCCGCCTGGGCGGCTCGGGCGGCCTCCTCGACCTGGGCGTCCGTGGCGTCGGGGCGACCGTACGCGATGTTGTTGCGGACCGTGTCGGAGAAGAGGAAGGAGTCCTCGGGGACCAGGCCGATCGCGGCCCGCAGCGAGTCGAGGGTGAGCTCGCGGACGTCGTGGCCGCCGATGAGGACGGCGCCGTGGGTGACGTCGTAGAAGCGCGGCAGGAGGAGGGAGACGGTGGACTTGCCGGAGCCGGAGGAACCGACGACGGCGAGGGTCTCACCGGGGCGGATCTGGAAGGAGAGGCCGTCGAGGACCTTGCGGCCGTCCTCGTAGCCGAAGGACACGTCGTCGAACTCGACGGTGGCCGGGGCGTCGGCGGGGAGTTCCTTGGTGCCGCCCGTCAGGTACGGCTCGGTGTCGATCAGCTCCAGGACGCGCTCGGTGCCCGCGCGGGCCTGCTGGCCGACCGTGAGGACCATGGCGAGCATCCGGACCGGGCCGACGAGCTGGGCGAGGTAGGTGGAGAAGGCGACGAAGGTGCCGAGGGTGATGTGCCCGTGGACGGCGAGCCAGCCGCCGAGCGCCAGCATCGCGACCTGACCGAAGGCGGGGACGGCCTGGAGGGCCGGGGTGTACTTCGAGTTGAAGCGGATCGTGCGCAGCCGGCCCGCGAAGAGGCGGCGGCCGACCTCCCTGAGCTTCCCGGTCTCCTGGTCCTCCTGCCCGAAGCCCTTCACCACGCGTACGCCGCTGACGGCGCCGTCGACCACGCCCGCTACGGCGGCGGCCTGGGCCTGGGCGTACCAGGTGGCGGGGTGCAGCCTGGAGCGGGAGCGCTTGGCGATCCACCACAGGGCCGGGGCGACCGCCATGGCGACCAGGGTGAGCGGGACCGACAGCCAGGCCATCACGGCCAGGGAGATCACGAAGAGGGCGACGTTGCCGATCGTCATCGGCAGCATGAAGAGCAGGCCCTGGATCAGCTGGAGGTCGCTGGTGGCCCGGCCGACGACCTGGCCGGTGGACAGCTCGTCCTGGCGGCGGCCGTCGAGGCGGGTGATCGTGCCGAACATCTCGGTCCGCAGGTCGTGCTGGACGTCCAGGGCGAGCCGCCCGCCGTAGTAGCGGCGGACGTAGGTGAAGGCGTAGACGAGGACCGCCGCGACGATCAGGGCTCCGGCCCAGGGCGCCATGTCCCGGCTGTGGTCGCCGATGACGTCGTCGATGATCACCTTGGTGATCAGGGGGACGACGGCCATGACGGCCATACCGGCGAGGGAGGAGCCCAGGGCCAGGACGACGTCCTTGGGGTAGCGCCAGGCGTACCCGGCCAGTCGTCGTGCCCATCCCCGTTGCGGTGTCACTCGGGTGCCCTCCGGTTTGTTCGTCTGATCCGTGCGCCTGATCTACCGGAAGGCACCAACGCGAATGGAAGCGGATTTCATCCCTCCGCAACAAAACGCTCCGCTTGGTTCGGCCGCTTTCGAGTGCGGGCGCGCTGTGGCTGGTCGCGCTCACGCGGCGGTAGCCGCAGTTCGACACAGCCCCGCGGCCCCTAGTGGGTCACCTGCACCTGGACCCGCAGGTAATAGAACCGCGTCGTCTGCACCGCGTTCTGGTTGTCGTCGCTGACCAGGAGGACCTTGAGGCGGCCCTTGTCGTGGCCGGTGACGACCATGCCCTCGATGTTGTCCAGGAGCGGGTTCGGCTGGGGCTGCTTCGCCGTGGCGCCCAGGGCCGGGCAGCTCGCGATGTCCGTGAGCAGGGTCTTCCTGATCAGGCGCACGTCCGCCTGGCCGGTCAGGTTCTCGACGCCGCTGGTGTCCGTGGCGTGGCGGGGGTCGGCCAGATAGAGGCGGACCGTGTTGCCGACACCGGAGGTGAAGCCGCGTTCCAGGACGAGGAGGCGGCCGTCGGGGAGGGCCTGGACCTCGGGGACGCCGAGGAAGGCGGCGTCGGTGCGGTAGGCGTACTGGGCGGCGGGCTTCCAGCTCTTTCCGTGCCGCTGCCAGGTCTGGAAACGGACGGTTCCGGCGGTGTCGCCGGAGATCGCGTACTCCATGGAGGCAAGGAGGGTACGGCCGCCGTTCATGAGGGTCAGGCCCTCGAAGGTCTGGTTCGACGTGGCACGGCCGGCCGGGGCCACCTGGAGGGCGGCCGGGACGGGGAGCCGGTCGAGGATCCTGTCGTCCTTCGCGTACCGGCGGATCGACGGCTCGGTCTCCGACGTGACCAGACGGGTGCCGTCCCGGTCGACCACCAGGCCCTCGGAGTCCAGTGCGGCGCCGTTCTCGTCGGCGAGCGGGACGACCGACTTCGGCGCGAGGGTCCTCGCGTCCAGGCCGAAGAGCGCGGAACGGTCCGAGAGGGCGACGAGCGAGCCGTCCCGGTCCAGCGCGAGCGCGGAGAGGTTGCCGACGAAGGTGCCGTCGTACGTCGTCTTGTCGAGCGCGTCGGAGAAACGGTCGAGGGTGACGGACGGCGAGCAGGCGTGGCTCACCGGGGCCGGGGCCGAGGCGACGGCGGGTCCTGCCACGGTGAGACAGGCCGCCGCCGCCAGGGCCGCGGTGGTGGTCGCGAGTACGGTTCTGAGCTGCATGGCGTCACCGTAGGGTGGCACGGTGACGTGCGGGAGTCCGGCAGGCGTCAGCTCGCCGCGAGATCCCGGTGAACGACCTTCGCGACACCCTGGATCGTCGTGATGCCGTAGTTCATGGTGCTGTTGCCGTGGGTGAGCACCGTGATCGTGTAGTCGTGGCCGCCGCCCTTGAAGGTGCCGACGCTGTGCACCCGCCAGCCGTGCGTGGAGCGCTGGAGCCAGCCGTTCTTGACGTGCCAGGCGATCCCCGAACCGGCGCCGTACGGTGTGCCCCAGCGCTGCGACGAGATGACCTGGCCCATCAACTTGAGGATGTAGGCGCGGGCGTTGTCGCTCAGGACCGTGTTCGTCGCGGTGAGCAGCTTGAGCAGCTTCTGCTCGTCGGTGACGGTGATCTGCGTCAGGCCCCAGTAGTTGTTCGCCCCCGGCTTGGTCTGGGTCATGCCGGCCGCGGTGAGGAAGCCCTTGATCTTCGTCAGGCCGAGCTGCTTCCACAGCTTGGTCGTCGCGTCGTTGTCCGACTTGGTGATCATGGCCTTGGCGAGGGTGTTCTCGGTGTCGGTCAGATACCTGTTGTGCTTCTTGGCGTCCCACAGCAGCGTGGCGAGGACGGTCACCTTGACGACGCTCGCGGAGTCGTAGGCGGTCGAGGAGCGCAGGGTGCAGGTGGTCTTGGTCGTACGGTCGTAGACGCCCACGGCGATCGTGCCCGACCGGTTCGTGACGGCGGACGTGATGTCCCGCTTGAGTTTGTCGGCGAGGCCCGCCTTCGCGGACGTGCAGCTGACGGCCGGTGCGGTCGCGGCGGCGGTCGGCGTGACGGTGGCGACGCAGGCGGCCAGCGTGCCGACGGCGATCCACTTCGCGTGTCTTGATATCCCCCGAGTCATGCCCAGTTGACTCGCGACTTCAGGTGAATGGTTGTACGCATGGGGAATGGTTGTGCGAGTCGTTACCTAACCCGTGGCACTTTCACAGAAAGGCGCCAGGTACGTCACAGCCCTCACCCAAGTCCCCTCCGCACGATGCCCGGGTGACATCTGCCACCGATCCCCACCCCCACGCCGAGACCGTGTCCGCCGACTGGGCGCCGCCTGCCCCACCCGCGGCACCCCCGGACCAGGCCCCGCGCTGGTCACTGCCCGCACTGATCGCGATCCTCGCCCTCGCCGGGGTCCTGTACGGCTGGAACCTGAGCGGGAGCGGCCTCAACGACTTCTACAGCTCCGCCATCTACAGCGGCACGCAGAGCTGGAAGGCCTGGTTCTTCGGTTCGCTCGACGCGGGCAACTTCATCACCGTCGACAAGCCGCCGTTCGCGCTGATGGTCATGGGCCTGTCGTGCCGCGTGTTCGGCTTCGGCACCTGGCAGATGATGGCGCCCGAGATCGCGGCCGCCCTCGGCACGATCTGGATCCTGCACGCCTCGGTGAAGCGGGTCTTCGGACACGTGGCGGCCACCATCGCCGCGCTCGTCCTCGCGCTGACCCCGATCACCGTCGCGATCAACCGTGACAACAACCCCGACACCCTCCTCGTCCTGCTGATGGTCGGCGGCGCGGCCCTCGCCCTGCGCGCGGTGCGCAACGACAGGCTGCTGCCGCTGATCGGCTCGGCGGTCCTGTTCGGGCTCGCCTTCAACACCAAGATGCTCCAGGGCTACATCGCCCTGCCCGCCGTCTTCGCGGTCTACCTCTACGCGTCGAGGCTCGGCTGGCGGAAGAAGGCCGTCAACCTGGCCCTCGCGGCTGTGGCGTTGGCGGTCGCCAGCTTCTGGTGGGCCACCGCGGTCTCCCTGGTCCCCGCCGACGACCGGCCCTACATCGGCGGTTCGACGGACGGCAGCGCCTGGAACCTGATCATGGGCTACAACGGCCTGGGCCGTGTCCTCGGCGGCGAGGGCAACGGCGGAGGCGGTGGGGGCGGCGCCACCTTCGCCGGCAGCGCGGGCGTCGGCCGGATGTTCAACGACGTCCTCGGCGGCCAGATCTCCTGGCTCATCCCCTTCGCCTTCATCGCCCTCGTCGCCGGTCTGGCGCTGTGCGGGCGGGCCCCGCGCACCGACGCCACCCGCGCCGCGCTCGTCATGTGGGGCGGCTGGCTGGTGCTGCACTACCTGACCTTCGCGATGGCCGAGGGCACCATGCACCCCTACTACACGACCGCGCTCGCCCCGGGCATCGCGGCGCTGACCGGCGCGGGCGGCGTCATGCTGTGGCGCGCCTTCCGCGGCGCGGACGCCCGCTGGTCCTGGGTCCTGCCGACCGGGCTCGCGGTCACCGGCATCTGGGCGATCGTGCTGCTGCGCCGGGCCACCGGCTGGAACACCTGGCTGTGGCCGGTCATCGGTGTCCTCATGGTCCTGGCGGTCGTGGGTCTGTTCGTCTTCCGTACGGCGGGCTCGGGGACGAGGCTCCGGCTGCTCGGGGTGTCCGTCGCGGCGGCGGTCGTCGCGGCCCTCGCGGGTCCGACGGCGTACGCGGCCTCGCCTGCCTTCGGCTCCTCCAGCGGCATGATGGGCGGCACCAACCCGACGGCGGGCCCCTCGACCGGCGGCGGCATGGGCGGTCCCGGCGGCGGTGGCGGCCGGGGCGGCTTCGGCGGCAACGGTGGCGGGCCGGGTGGCCGGCAGGGCGGCCAGGCGAACGGTGAGCTCCCGGGTGGTGGCAACGGCCAGATGCAGCCGGGTGGCGGCAACGGTGAGCTGCCCCAGGGCGGCGGCGCGCCGAGCGGCACGAACGGGGAACTCCCGGGCGGCGGCACCGCTCCCGGCGGTACGTCCGGCGGCCAGAACGGCCAGTCCGGCACGGCTCCCGGCGGCAGCGGCACCACGAGCGGCGGCCCCGGTGGCGGTGGCATGGGCGGTGGCGGCAGGGGAGGCAGCGTCGACAGCGCACTGGTCTCGTACCTGGAGAAGCACCAGGACGGCGCCACCTGGCTGCTCGCGGTGTCCAACTCGCAGAGCGCCGGCCAGCTGATCCTCAGCACGCACAAGCCCGTCATCTCCATGGGGGGCTTCACCGGCTCCGACGCGGCGATGACCCTCGCCAAGCTCAAGGTGCTGGTGAAGAAGGGCGAGTTGCACTACATCCAGCTCGGCGGCGGTGGCATGGGCGGCAACAGCAGCCTCAACCAGGAGATCTCCAGCTGGGTGCAGAAGAACGGCACGGCGGTCAAGGAGAGCGACTACAGCACGGACAAGAGCTCGACGTCGGGGTCGACTTCCACGTCGACGTCCACATCGACCATCTACCGCCTGGACGCCTCGGACGTCGGCTGACCGAGTCCAGGAGACCAAGTCCCGGCAAAACGGCCCCCGGTCCCGAACCGGGGGCCGTTGGCGCGTGTCAACTCGCGTAGACACGGCCCGATTTGCCGTTTCAGGTCACCCAATGGACACGCGCCGTCCATTTACAAGGCAGCATGCTCATGCCACGCTCCCATCTGCCGCCTCCGTTCAACCCGCGTAGATGGGACCCCCTTTATGCTGGCGACACGCATCCACAGCTGGAAGTCGGTGGCGCTCACCACCGCCGCCGTGCTGGTCGGGCTCGCCGCCCCGGTCGTGACCACGACCCCGGCCGCCGCCACCACGACCGCGTACGACGCGACGTACTACAAGAACGCGATCGGCAAGACGGGGACGAGCCTCAAGTCGTCCCTGCACACGATCATCAGCGCCAACGTCACGAAGATCTCGTACTCCGCGGTCTGGGACGCGCTCAAGGTCACCGACCAGGACCCGAACAACAGCAACAACGTGATCCTGCTGTACAGCGGTGTCTCCCGCGCCAAGTCCCTCAACGGCGGTGACGTCGGCGACTGGAACCGCGAGCACACCTGGGCCAAGTCCCACGGCGACTTCGGCGAGGTGGTCGGCCCCGGCACGGACCTGCACCACCTGCGCCCGGCGGACGTCCAGGTCAACAGCATCCGCGGCAACCTGGACTTCGACAACGGCGGCAGCGCGGTCACCAACGGCGGCGGCAGCACCGTCGACTCCGACTCCTTCGCGCCGCGCGCGGCGGACCGGGGCGACGTGGCCCGCATGATCCTCTACATGGCCGTGCGCTACGAGGGCGACGACGGCTTCGCCGACCTGGAGCCCAACGAGAAGGTCGGCAACGGCTCCAACCCCTACATGGGCAAGCTCGCCGTCCTCAAGGCCTGGAGCGAGGCGGACCCGCCCAGCGCCTTCGAGGAGAAGCGCAACCAGGTCATCTACGACACCTACCAGCACAACCGCAACCCGTTCATCGACCACCCGGAGTGGGTCGAGGCGATCTGGTAGGACGCCGGCCATGTGACGCCCCCTGACGCCGGCATGCCGTTCCCCACGGACGGCATGCCGGCGGACGGGGGCACTCGCGTACGGAAGGCACCTGAGCCGAGCCGACGCCCGTCAGCCGTCCAGGTGCGTCGGCGCGAACATCCGCAGCACCGCCGGGAGGACGACCACCGAGGGCCCGGGTGAGGCCAACGCCTTCGACAGGTCGTCCGCGAGGGCGGAAGGCGTCGTACGCACCCCCGGCACCCCGAACGACTCCGCCAGCGCCACGAAGTCGGGCCGGGTCAGTTCCGTCGCCGTCGCCATCGGCTCGCCGAACGCGTCCGTCATGTACTCGCGCAGGATGCCGTAGCCGCCGTCGTCGACGATCAACCAGGTGACGTTCAGGTCGTACTGGCGGGCCGTGGCGAGTTCGGCGACGGAGTACAGGGCGCCGCCGTCGCCGGAGACCGCCAGGACCGGGACCGAGGGATCGGCCACCGCGGCACCCAGCGCCGCCGGGAAGCCGTAGCCCAGGCCGCCCGCGCCCTGCGCCGAGTGCATCCGGTTCGGGCCCTTGGCGTCGAAGGCCGACCAGGCCCAGTAGGCCAGGATCGTCATGTCCCAGAAGGAGGGGGCCTCGGAGGGCAGAGCCCGGCGGATCGACGCCAACAGCTGCTGCTCCAGGGTGAGTTCCTGGGCGGCGATACGGTCCGCGACGCGAGCCAGCACCTCACGCACCCGCTCCGGCGCCTCCGCGTCCTCCCTCGGCGACACCGTCTCCAGCAGCGCCTGCAACGCGAGGCGCGCGTCCGCGTGGATGCCCAGCGCCGGGTGGTTGGACTCCAGCTTGCCGAGGTCCGCCTCGATCTGGACGACCCGGCCGCGCGGCTTGAACGTGTGGTAGTTCGAGGAGAGTTCACCCAGTCCCGAGCCCACCACGAGGACGACGTCCGCGTCCTCCAGGAAGTCCGTGGTGTGCCGGTCCTCGATCCAGGACTGGAGGGACAGGGGGTGCGTCCAGAGGAACGCGCCCTTGCCGCCGGGGGTCGTGACGACGGGTGCCTGAAGGGTCTCCGCCAGCTGTCGCAGTTTGCGGGACGCGTCCGCCCGTACGACTCCCCCGCCCGCGATGATCGCCGGGCGTTCGGCGCGGGACAGCAAGTCGGCTGCCACCGCCGTGAGTTCGGGGCGGGGCGGCAGTTCCTCGGGGAAGGCGTCGCCGCCCGTCACCACGGGGATCAGGGTGGGGGCCAGGAGGACGTCCTGCGGGATCTCCACCCACACCGGGCCGTGCGGGGCGGTCAGCGCCGACTTCCAGGCCGCCTCGATCGCGGAGGGGATCTGGGACTGGGTGCGGACGGTGTGGACCGACTTGACCACACCCCTGAACGAGGCCGACTGGTCCGGGAGTTCGTGCAGATAGCCGTGGCGTCCGCCGCCCAGCCCGGCCGTCGGGATCTGGCTGCTGATCGCCAGCACCGGCGCCGAAGCGGCGGCCGCCTCCTGGAGGGCCGCCAGGGACGTCAGCGCGCCAGGGCCCGTCGACAGGAACAGCGGGGCCGCCTCGCCGGTGATCCTGCCGTACGCGTCCGCCGCGAAGCCCGCGTTGTTCTCGACCCGCAGTCCGATGTACCGCAGGTCGGAGCGCCGCAGCGCGTCGAACACGCCGAGCGCGTGCTGGCCGGGCAGCCCGAAGACGGTGGTCGCGCCGAGCGCGGCCAGGGTCTCCACGACCAGGTCTCCGCCGTTGCGGCCGGGAGGAGGGTTGAGAGCAGCGGAAATCTGCGCCTCCGTCGGACGGAGCACCAGGTCGTGGTCGTGAGTCACTGCGGGCGGGCCTCTGCAATCTGGCGGGACATGATCGTGGTCAGTTCGTAGGCGGTGTGGGAGGCCGCCACCGACGTGATCTCCGCGTGGTCGTACGCGGGGGCCACCTCGACGACGTCCGCCGACACCAGGTTGCACGATGCCAGACCCCGCAGGATCTCCAGCAGCTCCCTCGACGTCATGCCGCCCGCCTCCGGCGTCCCCGTGCCGGGCGCGTGTGCCGGGTCCAGGCAGTCGATGTCGATGGAGATGTACAGCGGACGGTCGCCGATGCGCTGCCGGAGCTGGTCGGCGACCTCGTCGACACCGCGCCGCATGACGTCCGCCGAGGTGACGATGCCGAAGCCCATCTTGGCGTCGTCGTCGAGGTCCTGCTTGCCGTACAGCGGCCCGCGCGTGCCGACGTGGGAGAGAGCCGAAGTGTCCAGGATCCCCTCCTCGACCGCCCGCCGGAACGGTGTCCCGTGCGTGTACTCCGCGCCGAAGTACGTGTCCCAGGTGTCGAGGTGCGCATCGAAGTGCAGCAGCGCCACCGGGCCGTGCTTCTTCGCGACGGACCGCAGCAGCGGGAGGGCGATGGTGTGGTCGCCGCCGAGGGTCATCAGCCGGGCGCCGGTTCCCAGCAGGTCGTCCGCCGCCGCCTCGATCGTCTCCACGGCCTCGTGGATGTCGAACGGGTTGACGGCGATGTCGCCCCCGTCCGCCACCTGCGCCAGCGCGAAGGGGGACGCGTCCTGCGCCGGGTTGTAGGGCCGCAGCAGCCGGGACGCCTCGCGGATCGCGTTGCCGCCGAAGCGGGCGCCCGGCCGGTAGGAGACACCCGAGTCGAACGGCACCCCGACCACGGCGACGTCGGCCCGGCCGACCTCGTCGAGGCGCGGCAGCCGGGCGAAGGTCGCCGGGCCGGCGTACCGCGGGATGCGGGAGGAGTCGACGGGGCCGCGGGGTGTCTCGTTGCTGCTCATGGGGGATGCCTTCTTTCCTGCGCTTCGTTGCGGAGGCGACGCCGCGGGTGTGAGCGCGGCAGCCGGCCGTAGTGCCTGCCCGGATCCGGGCGGGCCCGTCCGAGTCGACACTAGGCGGCCGGGAAGCGATCGCGACTTGTGCGTTTCGTACACAGCAGTGCGACAGGATGGAGGAAACGTCCATCAGGCCGAGGGTGAGCCGGATTCGCGCTGCGCCGGTCATGATCGCGTGACCCGCGTCCCAGCGTGCGGGATGCGCGGCGACGGTGTGAAGGCGTGCTTCAGAATGGGAGACATGCCGATACCCGGGACACCCAGCCGCGCCGAGCTCGTCGACCACCTCGTGAAGACCCGTATCGCGGGTGAGGTCGCCACCCCGCGTGAGAACAACCTCTCCCACTACCGCCAGCTGGCGAACGGCAACCGTCACTACTGGCTCGGTCTGGAGCTGGGCGACCGGTGGACCGACGAGCAGGACGTGCTCGCGGTGATGGCGGAGCGGGTGGGCGTCAGCGACGACCCGGAGCACCGGTACGGCCAGGACACCATCGACCCCGAGCTGACCGTCGGCGGCCTGGAGCGGATGGCGGCCCGGCTGCGCAAGGCGGCGGACGGACAGCAGCGGGTGCTCTTCGCGACCGGCCACCCCGGCGGGCTCCTCGACGTGCACCACGCCACGGCGGCGGCACTGCGCGCAACCGGCTGCGAGATCGTGGTCATCCCGGACGGGCTGCAGACCGACGAGGGGTACGTGATGCAGTTCGCGGACGTGGCGGTCCTGGAGCACGGCGCCACCCTGTGGCACACCCACTCCGGCGAGCCGATGAAGGCCATCCTCACCGCCCTGGAGCGCGAGGGCCGCCCGCTGCCCGACCTGGTCGTCGCCGACCACGGCTGGGCGGGCTACGCCGGACAGCACGGCGTGGACTCCGTCGGGTACGCCGACTCCAACGACCCGGCCCTGTTCGTGGGCGAGTCGGAGGGCACGGTCCAGGTGACGGTCCCGCTCGACGACCACGTGGTGAGCCCGCGCCACTACGACCCGATGACGGCGTATCTCCTCAGCGAGGCCGGTCTGCGCTAGCTCCCGGCGCCTGCGGCCGCTTCCGTCCCGGCGTCGGATCCAGATACACCCGGCTCACCCCGGGGTACACCGCCCGGATCCGCTCCTCCGCCAGCTCGCAGGCCCACTCGATCTGCGCCGCCGTGGACACGTCCCGGAAGTCCACCTTGGCGGCGACCAGGGCCTCGTGCGGGCCCTGCACGAGGGTCGTCAGTTCCAGTACGGCCTCGATGTGCTCGACCGTGAGCAGTTCGGCCCTGATCCGCTCCCGCATCGGCTTCGGGAGCGGGCGGCCGATGAGGAGTTCGGCGTTGGAGCGGCCGAGCACCCAGGCGACGTACAGCAGGAGCAGGCCGATGAGGAGCGAGGCGGTGCCGTCCCACACCCCGGAGCCGGTGAGCTGCCCGCCCAGCAGGCCGCCGGCCGCCAGCAGCAGGCCGGCGAGCGCGGCCGAGTCCTCCAGGACGACGGCCTTCACGGCGGTGTCGGGGGTGTGGCGCAGGTAGACCTTGAAGGGGGCCCGGAAGCGGGCGGCCTCGCCTCGGGCCTGCTTCAGTCCGGTGCGCAGGGAGTAGCCCTCCAGGAGGAAGGCGAGCGCGAGGACGACGTACGACGCGAGGGGGTCGCCGAGTTCCTCCCCGGCGACCAGGGTGTGGATGCCGTCGTAGAGGGAGAAGACGGCGCCGCCGACGAAGGTCGCCACGGCGGCGAGCATCGCCCAGATGTACCGCTCGGGGCCGTAGCCGAGCGGATGGTCCTCGTCGGCGGGCTTCTCGCTGCGCTTGAGGGCGGTCAGGAGCAGGACCTCGGTGACGGTGTCGGCGACCGAGTGCGCGGCCTCGGAGAGCATCGCGCTGGATCCGCTGATCACTCCGGCGACGGCCTTGGCGGCGGCGATCCCGAGATTGGCGACGGCGGCGACGATCACCGTGGTCGTGGACTCGGTGGTCGTGGACTCCGGGGTGGATGCGTCGCCGCTGTCGTCAGGTGAACTCATGGTCCCCAGTGTCACCTGGGCGCCCGGACGACGCCCTCCTGGATCACCGAGATCGCCAACTGCCCGTCCTGCGTGTAGATACGGGCCTGGCCGAGACCGCGGCCGCCCGAGGCCGACGGCGACTCCTGGTCGTACAGGAGCCATTCGTCGGCGCGAAACGGGCGGTGGAACCACATCGCGTGGTCCAGCGAGGCCCCGACGACGTCACCGACGGCCCAGCCGCCGCGGCCGTGCGCGAGGAGGACCGAGTCGAGGAGCGTCATGTCGGAGACGTAGGTGGCGAGGACGACGTGCAGGAGAGGGTCGTCGGCCAGCTTGCCGTTGGTGCGGAACCACACCTGCGAGTGCGGCTCGCGCGGTTCGCCGAACTTGCCGTACGGCGGCTCCTCGACGTAGCGCAGGTCGATCGCCTCGCGGGTCTCCAGGAACTTCTCCACGACCGCCGCGCCCAGGTGGTCGTAGCCGCGCATCCGGTCCGCGTTGGTGGGGAGCGTCGCCGGGTCGGGAGCGGCCGGCATCGCGGTCTGGTGGTCGAAGCCCTCCTCGTGCCGCTGGAAGGAGGCGGAGAGGGCGAAGATCGGCTGGCCGTGCTGGACCGCGAGGACCCGGCGGGCGGTGAAGGAGCGGCCGTCGTTCATGCGGTCGACGGTGTAGACGATCGGCGCGCCCGGGTCACCGGGGCGCAGGAAGTACGCGTGCAGGGAGTGGGCGAGCCGGTCCTCGGGGACCGTCCGCCCGGCGGCGACCAGCGCCTGCGCCGCGACCTGCCCGCCGAAGACGCGGGGGACGACGGCGGGGCGGGACCGGCCGCGGAAGATGTTCTCCTCGATCTGCTCGAGGTCGAGCAGATCGAGGAGATCCTGAAGTGCCTGGCTCATGGAACTGTTGTACCGGCCGGTGATTCCGCGCGGCTTACAGGCCCATGTCCTTCGCGATGATCGACTTCATGATCTCGCTGGTGCCGCCGTAGATGCGGTTGACGCGGTTGTCCGCGTACAGGCGGGCGATCGGGTACTCGTTCATGAAGCCGTAGCCGCCGTGCAGCTGGAGGCAGCGGTCGATGACGCGGTGGGCGACCTCGGTGGTGAACAGCTTGGCGCTGGCGGCCTCGGCGGGGGTCAGCTCGCCCGCGTCGAGGGCTTCGAGGGCGCGGTCGACGACGGCCTCGGCCGCGTCCACCTCGGCCTGGCAGGCGGCCAGCTCGAACTTGGTGTTCTGGAAGGTGGCGACCGTCTTGCCGAAGACGGTGCGCTCCTGGACGTACTCCTTGGCGAACCGGACGGCGGCCTTGGCCTGCGCGTAGGCGCCGAAGGCGATGCCCCAGCGCTCGGAGGCGAGGTTGTGACCGAGGTAGTAGAAGCCCTTGTTCTCCTCGCCGAGGAGGTCCTCGACGGGAACCTTGACGTCGACGAACGCCAGCTCGGCGGTGTCGGAGGTCTTCAGGCCCAGCTTGTCCAGCTTGCGGCCGATGGAGTAGCCCTCGGACTTGGTGTCCACGGCGAAGAGGGAGATGCCGAAGCGGCGGTCCTCGGCGGTGGGCGCGGAGGTGCGGGCGCAGACGATCACACGGTCGGCGTGGACGCCGCCGGTGATGAAGGTCTTGGAGCCGTTGAGGACGTAGTGCGTGCCGTCCTCGGAGAGCTTGGCGGTGGTCTTCATGCCCGCGAGGTCGGAGCCGGTGCCCGGCTCGGTCATCGCGAGGGCCCACATCTCCTCGGCGGAGACGAACTTCGGCAGGAAGCGCTTCTTCTGCTCGTCGGTGGCGAGCATCTTGATGTACGGCAGGCCGAGCAGGACGTGCACACCGGAGCCGCCGAACTGGACACCCGCGCGGGCGGTCTCCTCGTACATCACGGCTTCGAACTTGTACGAGTCGATGCCGGCGCCGCCGAACTCCTCGTCCACGCGGATGCCGAAGATGCCGAGCTCGGCGAGCTTGTAGTAGAAGTCGCGCGGCGCCTGGCCGGCCGCGAACCACTCGTCGTAGACCGGGACGACCTCGGCCTCGATGAAGGCCCGCAGGGTCTCCCGGAACGCCTCGTGGTCCTCGTTGAACACAGTACGGCGCACCGCCGACACCTCTCTGCGCCTAAGCCGGCGCCGCTCTCGCGTAAGTGGTTGCTCGCCGTGGGGGTTGCTCAATTGATGGTTGCGGTCCCTGGGCTAAGCGCTTGCTCAGAATTAAGGTACCGGTCGGTAGGGAGGGGCGTCCAGAGGTGATCCCGTAACCCTCGTCACGCTCCCGCCGCCCCGAAGGCACCGCGCGCCATCCGGTGCAGCAGCTCTGCCGTGACCGCCCGGCCCGGCAGTGACCCCGGCCGCCCCAGGTGCGGGGTCGAGTTCAGCAGGCCGAAGACCGAGTGGACCGCGGACCGGGCCGCCGGTTCGGTCAGTGCCGGGTACACCTCGCGGACCACCTCCACCCACAGCTCGACGTACTGCCGCTGGAGCTGCCGGACCAGCTTGCGGTCACTGTCGCGCAGGCGGTCCAGTTCGCGGTCGTGGAGGGTGATGAGGGGACGGTCGTCGAGGGCGAAGTCGATATGGCCCTCGATCAGCGAGTCCAGCAGCGCCTGCGGGTCGTCGCCGCCCCACTCGGCCACCCTGCGCTTGCCGCCCGTCAGCAGCTGCCCGCTGATCCCCACCAGCAGCTCCGCGAGCATCGCGTCCTTGCCAGGGAAGTGCCGGTAGAGACCGGGGCCGCTGATGCCGACCGCGGCGCCTATCTCGTCCACGCCCACACCGTGGAACCCGCGCTCGGCGAACAGCCGCGCGGCCTCCTTGAGGATCTGCTCCCGGCGCGTGGGGGAGTCGGTTCTGGTGGCCATGGAAGCAATTCTAGACAGGGAGGTTAGCGGTCGTTAACCTGAGAGAGATGGTTAACGCTCATTAACAGCAGATCACTGGGTGAGGGAGACCGCGGGACATGGATCAGGCACCCGAGCTGACGAGCGCGGCGGACCCCGCGTCGGAGGCCTGGAAGGCCAACGAGGAGGCCCACCGGGCACTCGTGGACGAGCTGCGGGACAAGCTCGCCGCGGCCCGGCTGGGCGGTGGGGACAGGGCCCGGGCCCGGCACACCGCGCGCGGCAAGCTGCTGCCGCGGGACCGGGTGGACGGCCTTCTGGACCCCGGCTCGCCCTTCCTGGAGCTCGCCCCCCTCGCCGCCGACGGGATGTACGAAGGACAGGCCCCGGCCGCCGGGGTCATCGCCGGGATCGGCCGGGTCAGCGGGCGGGAGTGCGTCGTCGTCGCCAACGACGCCACCGTCAAGGGCGGCACGTACTACCCGATGACGGTGAAGAAGCACCTGCGCGCCCAGGAGGTCGCGCTCGACAACCGGCTCCCCTGCATCTACCTCGTCGACTCCGGCGGCGCCTTCCTGCCCATGCAGGACGAGGTCTTCCCGGACCGCGAGCACTTCGGGCGGATCTTCTACAACCAGGCCCGGATGTCGGGGGCGGGCATCCCGCAGATCGCCGCCGTGCTCGGGTCGTGCACGGCCGGCGGCGCCTATGTCCCGGCCATGAGCGACGAGGCCGTCATCGTGCGGAACCAGGGCACGATCTTCCTCGGCGGCCCCCCGCTGGTGAAGGCCGCCACCGGCGAGGTCGTCACCGCGGAGGAGCTCGGCGGCGGCGAGGTGCACTCCCGGGTCTCCGGCGTCACCGACCACCTCGCCGAGGACGACGCCCACGCCCTGAGGATCGTGCGGAACATCGCCGCGACCCTGCCCGCGCGCGGGCCGCTGCCCTGGTCCGTCCGGCCCGCCGTGGAGCCCAAGGTCGACCCCTACGGCCTCTACGGCGCGGTTCCCACCGACTCCCGCACCCCCTACGACGTCCGCGAGATCATCGCGCGCGTGGTCGACGGCTCCCGTTTCGCCGAGTTCAAGGCCGAGTTCGGGCAGACCCTGGTCACCGGCTTCGCCCGGATCCAGGGCCATCCGGTGGGCATCATCGGCAACAACGGCATCCTGTTCTCCGAATCGGCCCAGAAGGGCGCCCACTTCATCGAGCTGTGCGACCAGCGCGGCATCCCCCTGCTCTTCCTCCAGAACATCTCCGGCTTCATGGTCGGCAGGGACTACGAGGCGGGCGGCATCGCCAAGCACGGCGCCAAGATGGTGACCGCGGTCGCCTGCACGCGCGTGCCCAAGCTGACGGTGGTCGTGGGCGGTTCGTACGGCGCCGGGAACTACTCCATGTGCGGGCGGGCCTACTCCCCCCGGTTCCTGTGGATGTGGCCCAACGCCAAGATCTCCGTCATGGGCGGCGAACAGGCCGCATCGGTCCTCGCGACCGTCAAGCGGGACCAGTTGGAGGCGCGTGGGGAGACGTGGCCCGCCGAGGACGAAGAGGCCTTCAAGGACCCGGTCCGCACCCAGTACGAGCGTCAGGGCAACGCCTACTACGCCACCGCCCGCCTGTGGGACGACGGGGTCATCGACCCGCTCGACACCCGGCAGGTGCTCGGCCTGGCCCTGACCGCATGCGCCAACGCGCCGCTGGGCGACCCCCAGTTCGGCGTCTTCCGGATGTGAGGACCCATGTTTGACACAGTGCTTGTCGCCAACCGGGGCGAGATCGCGGTCCGCGTCATCCGCACCCTGCGCGCGCTGGGTGTGCGCTCGGTCGCCGTCTTCTCCGACGCCGACGCCGACGCGCGGCACGTCCGGGAGGCGGACACGGCGGTACGCCTGGGACCGGCGCCGGCCGCGGAGAGCTATCTGTCCGTCGAGCGGCTCCTGGAGGCGGCCGCCCGCACCGGCGCCCAGGCCGTGCACCCGGGCTACGGCTTCCTCGCGGAGAACGCGTCCTTCGCGCGCGCGTGCGCCGACGCCGGGCTGGTCTTCATCGGGCCCCCGGCGGACGCGATCGCCCTCATGGGCGACAAGATCCGCGCCAAGGAGACCGTGCAGGCGGCCGGGGTGCCGGTCGTGCCCGGCGGCCGTGACCCCGATCTCGCCGAGGCCGCCCGCGAGTTGGGCGCCCCGGTGCTGCTGAAGCCCAGCGCGGGCGGCGGCGGCAAGGGCATGCGGCTGGTCCGGGACCTCACCGTCCTCGACGAGGAGATCGCCGCCGCCCGCCGTGAGGCCCGCGCCTCCTTCGGCGACGACACGCTGCTCGTGGAGCGGTGGGTGGACCGGCCCCGGCACATCGAGATCCAGGTCCTCGCCGACGGCCACGGCAATGTGATCCACCTCGGTGAGCGCGAGTGCTCGCTGCAGCGGCGGCACCAGAAGGTCGTCGAGGAGGCGCCCTCGGTCCTGCTGGACGAGGGCACGCGCGCGTCCATGGGCGAGGCGGCGGTCCAGGCGGCCCGCTCCTGCGGCTACCGGGGCGCGGGCACCGTGGAGTTCATCGTCCCGGGCAGCGATCCGTCGTCGTACTACTTCATGGAGATGAACACCCGCCTCCAGGTGGAGCACCCGGTGACCGAGCTGGTGACCGGCCTTGACCTGGTGGAGTGGCAGCTGCGGGTCGCGGCGGGCGAGCCGCTGCCGTACGGGCAGGAGGACGTCCGACTGACCGGGCACGCGATCGAGGCCCGCGTCTGCGCGGAAGACCCCGCGAAGGGCTTCCTCCCGTCCGGCGGCACCGTGCTCCGCCTCCACGAACCCCAGGGCGACGGCGTCCGCACCGACTCCGGGCTCAGCGAGGGCACCGAGGTCGGCAGCCTCTACGACCCGATGCTGTCCAAGGTCATCGCATACGGCCCGGACCGCGCGACCGCGCTCAGGAAACTCCGGGCTGCCCTCGCGGAGACGGTGACGCTGGGCGTGCAGACCAACGCGGGGTTCCTGCGGCGGCTGCTGGCCCATCCGGACGTGGTGAAGGGCGAGTTGGACACCGGGCTGGTCGAGCGGGCGGTGAACGGCCTGGTCTCCACGGACGTCCCGGAAGAGGTGTACGAGGCGGCGGCGGCCGTCCGCCTCGAAGCACTGCGCCCGCACGGAGACGGCTGGACCGACCCGTTCTCGGTGCCGAGCGGCTGGCGGCTGGGCGGCTTCGAGAAGCCCGTCGGATTCCACCTCCGGGTACAGGAACCCGTGGAGTACGTCCCGCGCGGCACCCACACGGTCACCGAGGACCGGGTCACCGTCACCCTCGACGGGGTCCGTCACACCTTCCACCGTGCCGCCGACTGGATCGGCCGTGACGGCGACGCCTGGCACGTGCGCGACCACGACCCGGTGGCCGCATCCCTCACCCGCTCCGCGCACGCCGGTGCCGACTCGCTCACCGCGCCCATGCCCGGCACGGTGACCGTCGTGAAGGTCGCCGTCGGGGACGAGGTGGCCGCGGGCCAGAGTCTGCTCGTCGTCGAGGCGATGAAGATGGAGCACGTCATCTCCGCCCCGCACGCCGGCACCGTCGCCGAACTCGACGTCACGCCGGGCACGACGGTCGCCATGGACCAGGTCCTGGCCGTGATCGCACCCCACGAGGAGGCGGCGAAGTGACCCTGCCCATGACGGTCCCCGAACCCGGCCTGCCCGCCCGCGTCCGTATCCACGAGGTCGGCGCCCGCGACGGCCTGCAGAACGAGAAGTCGACCGTGCCGACGGAGGTGAA
The DNA here is from genome assembly GCF_055570355.1 of Streptomyces sp. NPDC031225. Taxonomy (NCBI): domain Bacteria; kingdom Bacillati; phylum Actinomycetota; class Actinomycetes; order Kitasatosporales; family Streptomycetaceae; genus Streptomyces; species Streptomyces sp. NPDC031225. Next base: position 66,967 of record NZ_JBVIHJ010000023.1, read on the forward strand.
GGCGGAGTTCGTGCGCCGCCTCGCCGACGCGGGGCTCACCACGATCGAGGCGACGAGCTTCGTCCACCCGAAGTGGGTGCCTCAACTGGCCGACGCGGAACAGCTGTTCCCGCGCGTCAGCGACCTGGCGGCGGACCTCCCCGTCCTCGTGCCGAACGAACGCGGCCTGGACCGCGCCCTCGCGCTGGGCGCCACCCGGGTGGCCGTCTTCGCGAGCGCCACCGAGTCCTTCGCCAAGGCCAACCTCAACCGCACGGTGGACGAGGCCCTGGCGATGTTCGAGCCGGTCGTCGGCCGGGCCAGGGCGGCGGGCGTGCACGTCCGCGGCTATCTGTCGATGTGCTTCGGCGACCCGTGGGAGGGCGCGGTCCCCGTCCCGCAGGTGGTCAGGGTCAGCCGCGCCCTGCTCGACATGGGCTGCGACGAACTCAGCCTCGGCGACACCATCGGCGTGGCGACACCGGGCCACGTACGGGCGCTGCTGACCGAACTCGACGTCCCGGTCGAGACGTTGGGCGTGCACTTCCACGACACGTACGGCCAGGCCCTCGCCAACACCTACGCGGCCCTCCAGCACGGCGTCACCACGGTGGACGCCTCCGCGGGCGGCCTCGGCGGCTGCCCGTACGCCAAGTCCGCCACCGGCAACCTCGCCACCGAGGACCTCGTGTGGATGCTTCAGGGCCTCGGCATCGACACCGGGGTCGACCTCGGCTCTCTCGTCGCCACCAGCGTCTGGATGGCCGAACACCTGGGCCGACCCAGCCCGTCCCGTACCGTCCGCGCCCTCTCCCACCAGGAGTGACCCACCGATGGACCACCGCCTCTCCCCCGAGCTGGAAGAACTCCGCCGCACGGTCGAGGAGTTCGCCCATGACGTAGTGGCGCCGAAGATCGGCGAGTACTACGAGCACCACGAGTTCCCGTACGAGATCGTCCGCGAGATGGGCCGCATGGGCCTGTTCGGGCTGCCGTTCCCCGAGGAGTACGGCGGGATGGGCGGCGACTACCTGGCCCTCGGCCTCGTCCTTGAGGAACTCGCGCGCGTGGACTCCTCGGTGGCGATCACCCTGGAGGCCGGCGTCTCCCTGGGCGCCATGCCGATCCACCTGTTCGGCACCGAGGAGCAGAAGCGCGAGTGGCTGCCCCGGCTGTGCTCGGGCGAGATCCTGGGCGCGTTCGGCCTCACGGAACCGGACGGCGGCAGCGACGCCGGGGCGACCCGCACCACGGCCCGCCTCGACCCGGACACCGACGAATGGGTCATCAACGGCACCAAGTGCTTCATCACCAACTCCGGCACCGACATCACGGGCCTGGTCACCGTCACCGCGGTCACCGGGCGCAAGCCGGACGGCAAGCCGCTGATCTCCTCGATCATCGTGCCGTCGGGCACCCCGGGCTTCGCGGTCGCGGCGCCGTACTCGAAGGTCGGCTGGAACGCCTCCGACACCCGTGAGCTGTCCTTCTCCGACGTCCGGGTCCCGGCGGCGAACCTGCTGGGTGAACAGGGCCGCGGCTACGCCCAGTTCCTGCGCATCCTCGACGAGGGCCGGATCGCCATCGCCGCTCTCGCGACGGGGCTCGCGCAGGGCTGTGTGGACGAGTCGGTGAAGTACGCGAAGGAGCGGGTGGCGTTCGGGCGGCCCATCGGCGCCAACCAGGCCATCCAGTTCAAGATCGCCGACATGGAGATGAAGGCCCACACGGCCCGCCTCGCCTGGCGGGACGCGGCCTCGCGCCTGGTCTTGGGCGAGCCCTTCAAGAAGGAGGCGGCCCTCGCCAAGCTGTACTCCTCCACGATCGCCGTGGACAACGCCCGCGACGCCACCCAGGTCCACGGCGGCTACGGCTTCATGAACGAGTACCCGGTCGCCCGTATGTGGCGCGACTCCAAGATCCTGGAGATCGGCGAGGGCACCAGCGAGGTCCAGCGGATGCTGATCGCGCGGGAGTTGGGGCTGACAGGTTAGGGCGCAGCTCACAGGGCACCCACGGCTGCGGTGGGGCGGCGCCCACCCTCTGGACATTCGGTGAGGTTAGGCTAACCTACGTTCGAACTTGTCCGGCGGGCGCTCCGCCCCGTTCGAAAGCAGCCACACATGTCCAACGCACGAGCCGCCCATCTCACCCGCCGTGGCCTCCTCGCCGCGGGAGGCGCACTCGGCCTCGGTGCCGTGCTCGCGGCCTGCGGTGACGACGACTCCGGCAGCGCGGGCTCGAGCAAGGAGACCACGGCCGCGAAGTCCGGCCCCTGGACCTTCAAGGACGACCGCGGTACGACCGTGAAGCTCGACAAGGTCCCCACGAAGATCGTCGCCTTCGTCGGCGTGGCCGCCGCGCTCCACGACTACGGCATCGAGGTCAAGGGCGTCTTCGGCCCCACCAAGACCAAGGACGGCAAGGCCGACGTCCAGGCCGGCGACATGGACGTCAGCAAGCTGACGGTCTTCGGCAACGTCTGGGACCAGTTCAACGTCGAGGAGTACGCGGCCTTCGCGCCCGAGGTCCTCATCACCACGATCTTCGACAGCGCGGGCACCCTCTGGTACGTCCCCGCCGCCTCCGCGTCCAAGATCGCCAAGCTGGCCCCGAGCGTCGGCATCTCCGTCTACGACCGCCAGCTCACCGCGCCGCTCCAGCGGGTGTGGGAGCTGGCCGAGTCCCTCGGCGCCGACATGGCGGCCGCCAAGGTCACCGACGCGAAGAAGCGGTTCGAGGCGGCGTCGGAGCGACTGCGGGCCGCCGCCAAGGCGCACCCCGACATCAAGGTGCTCGCCGGGTCCGCGGCGCAGGACGTCTTCTACGTCTCCGGCTCCAACCTCTCCGTCGACCTGGAGTACTTCAAGGCCCTCGGCGTGAACTTCGTGGAGCCGCCGGCGTCGGTGCTGAAGGCGAGCGGCGGCTGGTTCGAGAGCCTGAGCTGGGAGAACGTCGACAAGTACAAGGCGGACATCATCATGATGGACGACCGTACGGCGACGATCCAGCCGGCCGACATCACCGAGGCGACCTGGAAGCAGCTGCCCGCCGTGAAGGCCGGACAGGTCATCTCGCGCTCGCCCGAGCCGATCCCGTCGTACGACAAGTGCGTGGCGATGGTGGAGAACCTCGCGAAGGCGATCGAGACCGCGAAGAAGGTCAGTTAGTCCCCCGAGCAGGCATCCCTGACGTCGATTCAGGAGTTACCCATGACTACGGCCGTAGCCGCCCCGTTCCGTTTCTTTTCCCTCCAGGTCGAACGGACGAGGCGGCTCGGGCCGTCTCTCGTCCGGGTCAGCTTCAGCGGGGAGGACGTCCGGCACTTCTTCTCCGACGGACGCGATCAGTCCCTGTCCCTGTTCCTCCCCGCCGAAGGGCGGACCGAGCCCGGTGTTCCCGTCGAGCTCGGGGACGGCTGGTGGCAGGCCTGGCGGGAGCTGCCGGACGAGGAGCGCGCGGTCATGCGGTCGTACACCCTCCGGGGTCTGCGGCGCGATCCCGACGAGATCGACATCGACTTCGTGCTGCACGAGCCCGCCGGGCCCGCGTCCCGCTGGGCCGCGCGGGCCTGCGCCGGGGACAGGGTCCAGTTGCTCGGGCCTGCGGTCGCCGACAACCGGGCGATCCGGTTCCGGCCGCCCGAGGACACCGATCTGGTGCTGCTGTGGGGCGACGAGACCGCGCTCCCGGCCGTCTCGGCGATCCTCGAATCGCTGCCCGCAGGACAGCGTGCGCGGGTCTGGCTGGAGGTGCACGACGCCGGGGACATCCAGGATCTGGTCACCGAGGCCGATGCCGAGATCACCTGGCTCGTGCGGGACAGGACCGGGGCCGAGGCGACCCCGCTGGCCCTCGGCGCGCTGCGCGATGCCCAACTGCCGCCCGCCGAGCGGCCGTACGTCTGGATCGCCGGTGAGTCCGGGTGCGTGAAGGAGCTGCGGCGGCACTTCGTGCGGGAGCTCGGGATCGACCGGCGCCGGGTCACGTTCGTGGGCTACTGGCGGCAGGGGATGACCGAGGAGCAGCTGCGCGCGGCTGAATAGCCCTCGTCGACGTGACGCCGGTCACGGGTGAGGCGAGGTTTCCCTCGCGTTAAATTAGGTTAGGCTTACCTAAGTTGAAGCCGTGGTTCCGCCCCGCTCCTGCCCCCGCCCCGGATCGTCCCCACCGGAGGACCCCTCATGCGCTCGCACCTGCTCAATGACACGACCGCGGAGAGCTACCGCCGCTCCGTGACCGAAGGAATCGAGCGGGTGGCGGCCAAACTCGCCACCACCACAAGGCCGTTCACCGGCGTCACCGTCGACGACCTCGCCCCCCGCATCGACGGCATCGACCTCGACAAGCCCCTGCTGGACACGGCGGCGGTGCTCGACGAGCTGGAGGACGTGTACCTCCGCGACGCGGTCTACTTCCACCACCCCCGCTACCTCGCCCACCTGAACTGCCCGGTGGTCATCCCGGCCGTGCTCGGGGAGGCGATCCTCTCCGCCGTCAACTCCTCCCTGGACACCTGGGACCAGTCGGCCGGCGGCACCCTCATCGAGCGCAAACTGATCGACTGGACGACCGCGCGCATCGGCCTCGGCCCCGTCGCCGACGGCGTGTTCACCTCGGGCGGGACGCAGTCCAACCTCCAGGCACTGCTCCTGGCCCGCGAGGAGGCCAAGGCCGACAGCTTCGCCAGGCTGCGCATCTTCGCCTCCGAGGTCAGCCACTTCAGCGTGAAGAAGTCCGCCAAGATCCTCGGTCTGAGCCAGGACTCGGTGGTCTGCATCCCCGTCGACCAAGACAAGCGCATGCAGACCGTCGCCCTCGCTCATGAGCTGGAGCGCTGCCGTCGCGACGGTCTGGTACCGATGGCCGTCGTCGCCACCGCGGGCACCACCGACTTCGGTTCCATCGACCCGCTGCCGGAGATCGCCGAGCTGTGCGATCAGTACGGCACCTGGATGCACGTGGACGCGGCCTACGGCTGCGGGCTGCTCGCCTCCGTGAAGTACCGGCACCGCATCGACGGCATCGAGCGCGCCGACTCGGTCACCGTGGACTACCACAAGTCCTTCTTCCAGCCGGTGAGTTCGTCCGCCGTGCTGGTCCGAGACTCCTCGACCCTGCGCCACGCCACCTACCACGCGGAGTACCTCAACCCGCGCCGCATGGTGCAGGAACGAATCCCCAACCAGGTGGACAAGTCCCTCCAGACCACCCGCCGCTTCGACGCGCTCAAGCTGTGGATGACCCTGCGCGTGATGGGCGCCGACGGCGTCGGCCAGCTCTTCGACGAGGTCTGCGACCTGGCCGCCGAGGGCTGGAACCTGCTTGCCGGCGACCCGCGCTACGACGTGGTCGTCCAGCCGAGCCTGTCCACCCTGGTCTTCCGCTACATCCCCGCCGCCGTCACGGACCCGGCCGAGATCGACCGCGCCAACCTGTACGCCCGCAAGGCCCTGTTCGCCTCCGGCGACGCGGTGGTCGCGGGCACGAAGGTCCAGGGCCGCCACTACCTGAAGTTCACCCTGCTCAACCCCGAGACGACGGTCGAAGACATGTCCGTCGTCCTCGACCTGATCGCCGGCCACGCCGAGCAGTACCTGGGAGAGTCCCTTGACCGCGCGTCCTGACAACCCGTCCACCACCTACGACTTCGTGGGGATCGGGCTCGGCCCGTTCAACCTAGGCCTCGCGTGCCTCACCGAACCCATCGACGAGCTCGACGGGATCTTCCTGGACTCCAAGCCCGACTTCGAGTGGCACGCCGGCATGTTCCTGGACGGCGCCCACCTCCAGACCCCGTTCATGTCGGACCTGGTCACCCTCGCCGACCCGACCTCGCCGTACTCCTTCCTCAACTACCTGAAGGAGAAGGGCCGGCTGTACTCGTTCTACATCCGCGAGAACTTCTATCCGCTGCGGGTGGAGTACGACGACTACTGCCGCTGGGCCGCGAACAAGCTGGGCAACGTCCGCTTCGGCACGACGGTCACCGAGGTGACGTACGAGAGCGACGTCTACGTCGTGAGGACCTCGGCCGGCGACGAGTTCCGCGCCCGCCACCTGGTCCTCGGCACCGGCACCCCGCCGTACGTCCCGGAGGCCTGCCGGGGACTGGGCGGCGACTTCATCCACAACTCCCGCTACATGCAGGAGCGTTCGGAGCTGGTGAAGAAGGAGTCGATCACCCTCGTCGGCTCCGGGCAGTCCGCCGCCGAGATCTACCTCGACCTCCTCGGCGAGATCGACGTCCACGGCTACCGGCTGAACTGGGTGACCCGCTCCCCGCGCTTCTTCCCCCTCGAATACACCAAGCTCACGCTGGAGATGACCTCCCCGGAGTACATCGACTACTACCGCGAGCTGCCCGAGGCCACCCGCTACCGGCTCACCGCCGAGCAGAAGGGCCTGTTCAAGGGCATCGACGGCGACCTCATCAACGAGATCTTCGACCTGCTGTACCAGAAGAACCTCGGCGGCCCGGTCCCCACCCGCCTGCTCACCAACTCCTCGCTGAACAGCGCGCGTCACGAGAACGGCACGTACACGCTCTCCTTCCGCCAGGAGGAGCAGGAGAAGGACTTCGAGATCGAGTCGCAGGGCCTGGTGCTGGCCACCGGCTACAAGTACGCCGAGCCCACGTTCCTGGCACCGGTCAAGGACCGCCTGCGCTACGACTCGCACGGCAACTTCGACGTGTCCCGCAGCTACGCCATCGACGTGACGGGCAGAGGCGTGTTCCTCCAGAACGCCGGCGTCCACACGCACAGCATCACCAGCCCCGACCTGGGCATGGGCGCCTACCGCAACAGCTCCATCATCCGAGAGCTGCTCGGCACCGAGTACTACCCGGTCGAGAAGACGATCGCGTTCCAGGAGTTCGCCGTATGAGCGCCACCACCGCAGGCACCTTCACCTTCCGCCCCCTCGACCCCCTGAAGGACGCCGAGTTGCTGCACGGGTGGGTGACCCACCCCAAGGCGGCGTTCTGGATGATGCAGGACGCCACGCTGGTCGACGTCGAGCGCGCCTACATGGACATCGCCGCCGACGAGCACCACCACGCGGCTCTGGGCCTGGACGAGCACGGCGTCCCCGCCTTCCTGATGGAGAGGTACGACCCCGCGCACCGGGAACTGGTCGGCCTGTACGAGCCGCGGCCCGGCGATGTCGGCATGCACTTCCTGACCCCGGCGACCGACCGGCCCGTGCACGGCTTCACCCGGTCCGTCATCACCGCCGTGATGGCCCACCTCTTCGAGGACCCGGCCGTCCAGCGGGTCGCCGTGGAACCGGACGTCTCCAACAAGGCCGTCCACGCCCTGAACGAGGCGGTCGGCTTCGTGCCCGAGCGAGAGATCCAGAAGCCGGAGAAGAAGGCCCTGTTGAGCTTCTGCACCCGGGATCAGTTCTTCATGGCGACGGGGGTGACCGCATGAGCCTCGCCGACGCCGTGGCCCATCTCTCCCCCGAACGCTGGGAGACCGCCAACCGCCTGCTGATCCGCAAGGGTCTCGCCGAGTTCGCGCACGAGCGGCTGATCGAACCCGAGGAGACGGACAAGGACCAGTACGTCGTCCGCAGCGACGACGGCAAGACCCGCTACGACTTCACCGCCGTCCGCCGCGCCCTCGACCACTGGCAGGTCGACGCCGGCTCGATCACCCGGCACCGCGAGGGCACCGAACTCCCCCTCGCCGCACTGGACTTCTTCATCGAGCTGAAGCAGACCCTGGGCCTGAGCGACGAGATCCTGCCGGTCTACCTGGAGGAGATCTCCTCCACCCTCTCGGGCACCTGCTACAAACTCACCAAGCCGCGGATCCCGGTCGCCGAACTCGCGAAGAGCTCCTTCCAGGACATCGAGACCGGCATGACCGAGGGCCACCCCTGCTTCGTCGCCAACAACGGACGGCTCGGCTTCGGCATCCACGAGTACCTCTCGTACGCCCCCGAGACCGCGAGCCCGGTCCGCCTGGTCTGGCTCGCCGCGCACCGCTCGCGCGCCGCGTTCACGGCCGGGGTCGGCATCGAGTACGAGTCGTTCGTACGGCAGGAGCTGGGCGGGGAGACCGTCGAGCGCTTCCACGGCGTCCTGCGCGACAAGGGCCTCGACCCGGACGACTACCTCCTCATACCGGTCCACCCCTGGCAGTGGTGGAACAAGCTCACCGTCACCTTCGCCGCCGAGATCGCCCGCGACCTGCTCGTCTGCCTCGGCGAGGGCGACGACGAGTACCTGGCCCAGCAGTCCATCCGGACCTTCTTCAACACCTCGCACCCGGAGAGGCACTATGTGAAGACGGCCCTGTCCGTCCTCAACATGGGCTTCATGCGCGGACTCTCGGCCGCCTACATGGAGGCGACCCCGGCCATCAACGACTGGCTCGCCGCACTCATCGACGGCGACCCCGTGCTGAAGTCCACCGGTCTGTCGATCATCCGCGAGCGGGCCGCCGTGGGCTACCGGCACCTGGAGTACGAGGCGGCCACGGACCGCTACTCGGCCTACCGCAAGATGCTGGCCGCGCTGTGGCGCGAGAGCCCGGTCCCCTCCCTCCGGGACGGCGAGTCGCTCGCCACCATGGCCTCGCTGGTCCATGTCGACCACGAGGACCGGTCGTTCGCGGGCGCGCTCATCGAGCGGTCGGGCCTCACCCCGACGGACTGGCTGCGCCGCTACCTGCGCGCCTACTACACCCCGCTGCTGCACAGCTTCTACGCCTACGACCTGGTGTACATGCCGCACGGCGAGAACGTCATCCTGGTCCTCAAGGACGGCGTGGTCGAGCGCGCGATCTACAAGGACATCGCCGAGGAGATCGCCGTCATGGACCCGGACGCGGTGCTGCCGCCGGCGGTCGAACGGCTGCGCGTCGAGGTCCCGGACGACAAGAAGCTGCTGTCGATCTTCACGGACGTCTTCGACTGCTTCTTCCGCTTCCTCGCCGCGAACCTCGCCTCCGAGGGGATCCTGGAGGAGGAGGACTTCTGGCGCACGGTCGCCGAGGTCACCCGCGACTACCAGCGCTCGGTGCCGGAACTCGCCGACAAGTTCGAGCGGTACGACATGTTCGCGCCCGAGTTCGCCCTCTCCTGCCTCAACCGCCTCCAGCTGCGCAACAACAAGCAGATGGTGGACCTGGCGGACCCGTCGGGCGCGCTCCAGCTGGTCGGCACGCTCAACAACCCCATCGCCGGCCTGTAGCAGCCCAACCACCAGGCGGGGCACGGGAGTACGGTCCTCCCGAGCCCCGTCTGTTTCCGGCTTTTCTCGTCGCTGTTGAGCACACGGCGGGGACAGCATCGTCATAGTGAGTGCCACTACGGTCCGCATCCTGCCGTGACCGCGCTCCCTGGAGACGAGACGACGATGCCCGAGCACACGCCACAGCAGGTTCTGCACGACCCGGCGTACGGCATCCCCGCGGAGGACGCCGCGGCCGTCCACGCCTACGCGGGCGCGTTCTGCGGCAGACGGGACGCCGCCGCCCGGCTCGCCGCCGAGGTGCTCGCGGGACAGCGGGGGCCCGCCGTGCGCCCGGCGCTCCTGGCCGACGTACGGCGGACGGCCTTCGAATGGCTGGGCGACGACCGCTCCGGGCTCCTCCGCCCCGGCTTCCGGGACTGGGCCCGGCGGGCGGCCGAGACCTTCGGCACGACGGACACCCTGCGGCTCGTGGAGCACAACGCGCTGCTGCTGCGGACGTTCACGGAACTGGCCGACCAGGAGCGCATCGCGCTGTGGCTGTGCCTCGCGGAGGGCGAACCTGCTTTCGCGGCACGCGTGTTGAACACCTCGGAGGACTTCGCCGCGTCGATGGCCGAGTCGGCCCGCTCCCGGCTCGCCGACACCTTCCTGCGGCTGCGCACCGAGCACACGTCCGACGCCCGCTGCGTGCACTACGGCGGCATGCTCGGCGCGATCGCCCGCGGCACCCACCGCGAGACCCCGCCGGACCTCGAACAGCACCTGGAGACCTGCGAGTTCTGCACCCACGACATGGCACTGCTGCGCACGCTCACGTCGGGAGGGCCACAGGAGCTGCGGCCTCTGCTGGTCGACCGGCTCCTGGTGTGGGGCGGCCCGGCGTACCGGGCAGCGAGACCGACGGCGCCGACGCGCACCGCCGGGAGGCCGTCGGCGGCCTCGGGGAAGGTCTCGCCGGCCGGGCCGGGAGCGTCGGCGGAAAGGGGTTCGCGCGCCAGGCCGGGTTCATGGGCGAGGGTGGCCGCACGGGTCGGACGAGGACGCGGGTCCGGACCGGATCCGGAGATGGGCCCGCCCGCGACCGGCACGACCGGGCCCGGCCCGACGGCACAGCCCGACAAGGGCGTCCCCGGCGCCTCCCCGGTCCCCCACGCCCCCGACAGCCCTGGCACCCCCGCCCCGCCGGGCGCCGCGCCCACGTCTCCCCCCTCCACCGTTCCGGCCCCGCGACGCCCCGTCGTCGCGATAGCCGTCGCCGTCGTGGTCACCGCGGTCGCCACCGCCGTGGCCCTCAGCCTGTGGTCCGGGACGCAGACCGGAACGGCCGTCGACTCCTACGGTCCGCCGTACCGGGCACCCTCACCGGTCCCGTCGGCCCCGGTCTCCGCCTCGGCCTCCCCGGGCGCGGGGACCGTGCTCGCGACCGTCGCGCTGCAGAGCACCGGCAGTCCGGGCCGGTGCGTCGCGGGCGCCGCCGGTGGCTCCCGGCGCAACGGCCCCGCGACGGCCGTCTGCGACGAAGGCGCGGCGCAGCAGTGGCGGGTCGTCGACATCGGGGGCGGGGCCGTCGCTCTCCAGCACGTGGCGTCGACGTTCTGTCTGGACATCGCGGGCTATCGCGCCCTGGGCGATCCCATGCAGATGCGGCCGTGCGCCTACCAGCAGGGCGACAGCGCCCCCTACCCGGAGGACCAGGCGTTCGTCCTGAGGACCCGGCAGGACCAGACCTTCACGCTGGTCTGCCAGGACAATCCCGCCATCGCCGTGGGAATCAGCAACGGCGAGATCCGCATGCTGTCCACCGCGACCGCGGGCAGGGCGATCCGCTTCGCCCTCGACGACGCCCTGGACAGGGCACTGGGCAACTGAGCCCCGAATGCCAGAATTTGCCCATGGCGGAAATCCTCCAGAAGGACGGCACATGGGTCTTCGACGGCGACGCTCTGCGGCTGACTCCGGGAAGGGACAAGAACGTCGGACTGCTCCGCAGGGCACTGGGTGAACTCGTCGTCCCGTTGGGCGCGTTGGTGGGCATCTCGCTCGAACAGGGCAAGAGGAGCGGCCGGTTGAGACTGAGGTTGCGCGACGGCGCCGACCCCCTGCTGCACGCGACCGGCGGCCGGCTGTCCGAACCGCACGACCCCTACCAGCTGACCGTCGAGTCGGACCGCTACGGCGTGGCCGAGTACTTCGTGGACGAGGTCAGGAACGCGCTGCTCCTGGACCAGGTCCCGGCCGACCCGGTCGACGGGTACCTGCTGCTGGGCCCGGCCGTGCCGCTCTCCGTGTCCGCGGGCGACGGCACCGCCGCCTTCGACGGCGAACACATCCGCCTGGAGTGGAACTGGAAGACGGAGGACGCCAAGGCCGCCGCGGGAACCCGCACCCTCGCCGTGACCGACGTCGTCGCCGTGGAGTGGCAGCCCGCGGCCGGTCTGGAGAACGGCCATCTGCGCTTCACCGTGCGGCACGCCCCGACCAAGGCCCCGCCGAAGTACGACCCCAACGCGGTGGAGCTGTGGGGCTTCAAGAAGGACCCGCTGATGGCGCTGGTCGCGGCGGCGGTCCAGGCCAGGCTTCCGCACCCGGCCCGGGCCGCCGCCGTCGGCGTACCCGCGAAGAAGGACCCGCGACCGGAAACGCCTTCCCCTCCGGTCGCCCCCGCCGAGGACGGCCACGACGCCCTCCTGCGCCGTCTGCGCGAGCTCGGTGAGCTGCACCGCACCGGAGTGCTGACGGACGAGGAGTTCGCGATGGCCAAGCAGGCGGTCCTCAAGCGAATGTAACGGCCTTTGCGGGGCCGCTACTTCGCCCTGCGCGCCACTGTGAAGTGGTCGATGCGGTCACCGGTCTCGGCGATGCCCGACACCTTCAGCTTGGCGTAGTGGCCCCGGGGCGCGGGCTCGACGTCCACGCGCAGGAAGGAGTAGTTGAGGTAGCGCACCCGGGACCAGGTGACGGTCTCGTTGACCTTGCCGTCCTTGGTGTTGATGAAGGAGGCGACGGAGTCGACCTCGTTCAGGTGCCCCTCGTAGGAGTCCGGCGCGGTGAACGCGTACAGGCTGCGGCCGGCCGCGCCCGCCGTGACGTAGACGACGCCCTCGGTCTCGGAGTAGGCGGTCTCGCCGATCGGGAGCTTCTTGACGACCTTGTCGCCCTTGATGACGTCGGTGCGCTCGTACTGGTGGTTGTGGCCGTTGATGACCAGGTCCACCGTGTACTTCTCGAACAGCGGCACCCACTCCTGGCGCACGCCCCCCTCCGAGGCGTGCGCGGTGGAGGTGCAGTAGGCGCAGTGGTGGAAGAACACGACGATGAAGTCGATGTCCTTGGACGCCCGGTACTTCTTCAGCTGCGACTCGAACCACTTGGTCTGGGTGCCGCCGGAGATGCCGAGGTTGGCCGGGATCTCGAAGGAGACGTCGTTCGGGTCCAGCGAGATGATCGCCGTGTTGCCGTGGACGAAGGAGTAGACGCCCGGCAGGTTCTTCTTGTCCGGCCCGTTGTCGGGGAGCGTGAAGCGGGCCTCCTCGCCGCCGTAGCCGTTGGGCGAGTACCAGGCCTCCATGTCGTGGTTGCCGAAGCTCACCATCCACGGCACGGATTTGGCGACCGACTCGGTCTGGGCGAGGAACTGGTCCCAGGTGCGCGAGTCGAAGACAGTGTCGGAGGCCTTGCCCTGGCCGGCCGGGTCGGCGTAGGCGATGTCGCCCGCGTGCAGGTGGAAGGACGGGTTCTGGCCGAGGATCAGGCTGTCGTTGGCGAGCGCGTGGTAGCTGACGCCCTGGTCGCCGAAGGCGGTGAAGGTGAAGGGCTTCTTGTGGGCGGGCGCGGTGGTGAAGGTGCCCAGGGTGCCGGTCAGGTGCGGCTCGGCGGGGTCGAAGCCCTGGTGGCCGACGCCGTAGTAGTAGGTCTGGCCGGGGCGCAGGTGGGTCAGCTTGGCGTGGACGTAGTACTGCGTGTGGTCGCCGCTCGCGCCGACGCCGGCGGGCGTGTAGAGGCTGCGGACCTCGGCCTCGATCTTGCGTGAGAGGTCCCAGGGGTGGGCGCCGATGCGGACGAAGGGCTTCTTGACCGCGACCGGGACCTGCCACGAGACGGTCATCTCGGTGCGGGCGTCGGTACCGAAGGCGAGGTGGCGGCCGAAGGGGGCGACCAGGGAGCCGTCGACGGTCGCCGCGGAGGCGAAGGTCTGGGTGGGCGTGGCGGCCTGGGCGACGGCGCCCGGGACGAACGCGCCACCCGCGACGGCGCCCAGCGTGACGGCGCCGCCCCTGATCATGGTGCGCCGCGAGAATCTGGCGCGCAGGTACTCGTGCTGTTCGGCCATGCTCATGCGCTCGGCGAGCTGGTCCGGTACTCCCATGCGAGGAATGTCCATGGCGTCTGAAACTCGTCTCTCTGAGCGACGTCCCGCAAGACGCCGTATGGACAGTCCGCGAACAGGGACTCATGAGAGATTCAATGTTCGCCCAAGGATTTCTAACAGGCCGTTGCCCGATATCGGGCAGATTTCTTGCATAACGCGCCGACGTCCCTCAGGATCTACCGGGTGCACGACGAACTCGTTGATCATCTGACGCGGTCCACGCCCCTGAACCGGGGCGAGGCGCTGCGGGTGATCCAGGACGTGCTCGCCTACTTCGACGAGACGACCGCGGAGTTCGTCCGTCGCCGCCACCGCGAACTCCAGGCCGAAGGCCTGGTCAACGCGGAGATCTTCGGACGGATCGAGGCGGACCTGACCTACCGGGCGGTGGCCCCGCCGGAGCTCACGCTCAGGCAACTGCGCCGCATCGTCTACGGCTGATCCACCGAGATCGCCGGGAACGCTGAGGAATACGTATATATGTGCGGAATCGTCGGATACATCGGGAAGCGCGATGTGGCGCCCCTGCTCCTGGAGGGCCTTCAGCGCCTGGAGTACCGCGGCTACGACTCGGCGGGCATCGTCGTCACCTCGCCGAAGACGGCGGGCCTGAGGATGGTCAAGGCCAAGGGCCGGGTGCGTGACCTGGAGGCCAGGGTCCCGGCCCGCTTCAAGGGCACGACCGGCATCGCGCACACCCGCTGGGCCACCCACGGCGCCCCCTCCGACGTGAACGCCCACCCGCACATGTCGGCCGACAGCAAGGTCGCCGTCGTCCACAACGGCATCATCGACAACGCCTCCGACCTGCGGCGCAAGCTGGAGGCGGACGGCGTCGAGTTCCTCTCCGAGACCGACACCGAGGTCCTCGTCCACCTCATCGCGCGCTCCCAGGCGGAGAAGCTGGAGGACAAGGTCCGCGACACCCTGCGGGTGATCGAGGGCACCTACGGCATCGCCGTGATGCACGCCGACTTCAACGACCGCATCGTGGTGGCCCGCAACGGCTCCCCGGTCGTCCTCGGCATCGGCGAGAAGGAGATGTTCGTCGCCTCGGACATCGCCGCGCTGGTCGCCCACACCCGCCAGATCGTGACGCTCGACGACGGCGAGATGGCCACCCTCAAGGCCGACGACTTCCGCACCTACACGACGGAGGGCACCCGCACCACGGCCGAGCCCACCACCGTCGAGTGGGAGGCCGCCTCCTACGACATGGGCGGCCACGACACCTACATGCACAAGGAGATCCACGAGCAGGCCGACGCCGTGGACCGCGTCCTGCGCGGCCGCATCGACGACCGCTTCTCCACCGTGCACCTGGGCGGCCTCAACCTGGACGCCCGCGAGGCCCGCCAGATCCGCCGGGTGAAGATCCTCGGCTGCGGCACCTCGTACCACGCGGGCATGATCGGCGCCCAGATGATCGAGGAGCTGGCCCGCATCCCCGCGGACGCCGAGCCGGCCTCGGAGTTCCGCTACCGCAACGCGGTCGTCGACCCCGACACGCTCTACATCGCGGTCTCCCAGTCCGGTGAGACGTACGACGTCCTCGCGGCCGTCCAGGAGCTGAAGCGCAAGGGCGCCCGGGTCCTGGGCGTCGTGAACGTGGTGGGCTCGGCGATCGCCCGCGAGGCGGACGGCGGCATCTACGTGCACGCGGGCCCGGAGGTCTGCGTGGTCTCCACGAAGTGCTTCACCAACACGACGGTGGCCTTCGCGCTCCTCGCCCTGCACCTGGGCCGCACCCGCGACCTCTCCGTCCGCGACGGCAAGCGGATCATCGAGGGGCTGCGCAGGCTGCCCGCGCAGATCACCGAGATGCTGGAGCAGGAGGAGCACATCAAGAAGCTGGCCGAGCAGTACGCCGAGGCCCGCTCGATGCTCTTCATCGGCCGCGTCCGGGGCTACCCGGTGGCCCGCGAGGCCTCCCTGAAGCTGAAGGAGGTCTCGTACATCCACGCCGAGGCCTACCCCGCCTCCGAGCTCAAGCACGGTCCCCTGGCCCTGATCGAGCCCGCCCTGCCCACGGTCGCGATCGTCCCGAACGACGACCTCCTGGAGAAGAACCGCGCCGCCCTGGAGGAGATCAAGGCCCGCAGCGGCAAGATCCTTGCGGTGGCCCACCAGCACCAGGAGAAGGCCGACGAGACGATCGTGGTCCCGAAGAACGAGGACGAACTGGACCCCATCCTGATGGGCATCCCCCTCCAACTCCTCGCCTACCACACGGCGTTGGCCCTGGGCCGGGACATCGACAAGCCCAGGAACCTCGCCAAGTCGGTAACGGTCGAGTAAGCGCCCGTAGGGGCGCGGGGAACTGCGCGAGCAACCCCCACGCACCCGCAGAGGCCACCCAACGGAACGGACCCCCACGCGATGCCACCATCCACGGAGGGTCCGTTCTCGTCGCCGGGGAGCCGCCCAAACCCCCGGCCCGCGCAGCTACCCGGTGGCCGTCACGCCCCGACCCGCCGCACGCCTCGGAAGCACCGTCGGCCAGTGCGCGAGCGCAGCGGTCGCCGCGTACCAGGCAACGGCACCCGCAGCCACGGCGAACCAGCCCCCGACCTTGCCCAGCCCGTCATTGCCCGCGAACACACCGATCGCGAGCAGGACAAGGGAAACGAAGAACAACCCGTAGGTCCCCTGGGCGAGTTGGTCGCCACCGGCGAAGGTCAGCGAGAGCGCCACAAGGGCGAACAGCAACAGGAACAGCCCTGCCGCGCTGCCGGAGGCGTCCGCGGACACGGCCCAGGTGAACCACAGGGCCCCGAGGGCCGAGAACGCCGTGCCCCCGACGGAGTCGCCGTCGCGGAAGGCGAGCAGTCCTGCCACGAAGAGGGCAACGCCCCCCACGTACTGGGCGATTGAGACGGCGTCAGCCGCCGTCACGCCGTTGATCACATCGGTGTGGCCGAGTCCGAACGCCAACAGGGTGATACCCAGGGCCAGTCGGCCGACCACGGTAGTGGTCGCGCTTCCCGCGGAGACGTCTTTGTCCACAGCGGGCTCCCTTCGTGCGTGTGCAGTTGTACGGTGACCGATATATGCCCTTCACAAGGGCACAAACACCTCTGCGCACGAGGAAATTCACACATCCCACCTGGGAGAACGGCGAGTTACGGGATCACGATGACGGGCCGCTTCGCCCGCTTGGCGAGCCGTCCCGCGACGGACCCGAAAATGCGCCCCACGAGGCCGTGGGTGGAGCCGACGACGATCGCGTCCGCCTCGTACTCCCGCCCGACCTCCTCGAGTTCGTGGCAGATGTCCCCGCCGCGCTCGACGAGGATCCAGGGCACCTCGGCCAGATAGTCCGCACAGGCCAGCTCAAGGCCGAGCACCTCGGTGCGGTGGTCCGGCACGTCGACGAAGACCGGTGGCTCGCAGCCGGCCCACACGGTGGTGGGCAGCCGGTTCGCGACGTGCACGATGATCAGGCCCGAGCCGGAGCGATGGGCCATGCCGATCGCGTAGGCGAGGGCGCGCTCGCTGGATGTCGAGCCGTCGAAGCCCACGACGACGCCGTGCTTGAAGGCGGGGTCGCAGGAGTGGCGTGGCTCTTCCGCCGCCAGGGGCTCGGCCGCCGTGGGATCGGCGACAGGCCGCTTGCGGTCCGCTGGTTCGAAGAATTCGTGACCGGCCATGGCTGTCTCGGCGTTGTGATCCTTATACGGGAGGAACGACGGTGAGCGGCGGAGCTGTGTCCGGGAATCATCTTCCCAACCCCATACCCCCAAGGGTACGGCGGCACGCTTCCTTTGGCCCAGATCCCGTCCTCGGAGCGTGGGGGTTCCAGGGAGCATGCACGAGGGGGCGCCCGTAACGCAATGGTTGCTGCGTTGTACAGGCGGTTTGCACAGGATTCACGTACCCGCCCCTGCGCCCCCGGCCCCGCCCGTGCCCACCGAACGGCCCCCGGCGCAGTGACCGACCGGTCGAACGCGCGTTGACCCCCGTGAGCCACGCCGCAGGGAGACGCCACAGGGAGCACACGATGACCGGACACCGACCGCCCTCCGAGGACTCCACCACCGACCTGGTCCGCTGGGCGGCCTTCAGCTGCGTCCTGGTCCCCGTGGTCCTCGTCCTCTACGGCACCTCGCTCGGCGGCGCCACGGGCACCGCGCTCGGCCTCGCCGCCGTCACGGCCGTCTGCCGTATCCTCCTGCGCCAGTCGGAGCGCGGCGCGGCCCGCCTGACACAGGAGGACCGGGCGCCCCATCGCGGCCACCGGCACAGGAGCGGCGGCGGGGCCCGTCGAGGCGGTCGTCACACAGGGGGAAGCTCACCGGTCGGCTGACCGGTTTTCATACACCGGGCCGACTCTTTTCAGCCAACTTCCACGGTGCGCGTGTCCCTTGGTCCAACCACCCCCCAACCCCCGTTCCACCTGCACGGATAGGGTCTCCGGGGCCCTGCGCACCCTACGTGGATTAGCCACTGCGACAAGGCGCACTTCCCTGCACGGCCCACGAGTGCAACGCTTCGTGATCGAATGCTTTACGCCAAGTTGCCAAGTCGACAATGTGCCGGATGACGAACTGGTCACGCCGACACCACGGGACACAGTAGATTCGATCTTGACGTCTTACGGCGGGGGACTCGTGCAGGACCGAGGGGAAACGTGCTGGAGCGACATGCCCGACAAGTTAGGGGCGCCGCGACCACCGAGGGGGGCTTAGCAGTATGAGCCACGACTCCACTGCCGCGCCGGAAGCCGCGGCCCGGAAGCTTTCCGGGCGACGCCGCAAGGAGATCGTCGCGGTGCTGCTGTTCAGCGGCGGCCCCATTTTCGAGAGTTCCATACCACTGTCGGTGTTCGGGATTGACCGCCAGGACGCCGGCGTGCCCCGCTACCGCCTGCTGGTGTGCGGCGGCGAAGAAGGCCCACTGCGGACCACAGGGGGCCTGGAACTCACCGCGCCACATGGCCTGGAAGCGATCTCACGCGCGGGCACGGTCGTCGTGCCGGCCTGGCGCTCGATCACTTCACCGCCGCCGGAGGACTCGCTCGACGCACTGCGCCGGGCGCACGAAGAGGGCGCCCGCATCGTCGGGCTGTGCACCGGCGCATTCGTGCTGGCCGCCGCCGGCCTGCTGGACGGCCGCCCCGCGACGACACACTGGATGTACGCGCCGACGCTGGCCAAGCGCTATCCGTCGGTGCACGTCGATCCACGGGAACTCTTCGTGGACGACGGCGACGTACTGACCTCGGCCGGCACCGCGGCCGGAATCGACCTGTGCCTCCACATCGTGCGGACGGACCACGGCAACGAGGCGGCCGGCGCGCTGGCCCGCCGCCTGGTGGTCCCGCCGCGCCGCTCGGGCGGCCAGGAGCGCTACCTCGACAGGTCTTTACCAGAGGAGATCGGCGCCGACCCGCTCGCCGAGGTCGTCGCCTGGGCGCTGGAGCACCTCCACGAACAGTTCGACGTGGAGACGCTGGCGGCGCGGGCGTACATGAGCCGTCGTACGTTCGACCGCCGGTTCCGCTCGCTGACGGGTTCGGCCCCTCTCCAGTGGCTGATCACACAGCGGGTGCTGCAGGCGCAGCGGCTGCTCGAGACGTCGGACTACTCGGTGGACGAGGTCGCGGGCCGCTGCGGCTTCCGCTCGCCGGTGGCGCTGCGCGGGCACTTCCGGCGGCAGCTGGGTTCGTCCCCTGCGGCCTACCGGGCCGCGTACCGGGCGCGCCGTCCGCAGAGCGACAAGCCGGTGGACAGCGACGGGTCGATGGGGGGCCCCACGGGTCCCGCGCCCAGCGCCCCCGTGCCGCTGCACCCGGAGGGCGGCCCGGTCCCCCTGCAGACCCGCCGCACCCCCGCTCCCGTGGGCCCGCCGTCGGAGAACGGCCGCGAGCTGTACGTCGGCAGCCGGGCGAGTCTGCCGGGGCAGCGCAGCGGAGCCTGACGTCCTGACGCCGGGCGGGCCACAGAGCCCGCCCGGCGTTCCGGGTGCCCGACGCCGACGCGGGGCACCCAAAAGCGGACGTCAGCCGTAGGGTGTTCGCATGAACGATCGCATGGTGTGGATCGACTGCGAGATGACCGGCCTCTCGCTGTCCGACGACGCTCTCATCGAGGTTGCCGCCCTCGTCACCGACTCCGAGCTCAACGTGCTCGGCGACGGTGTGGACATCGTCATCCGCCCGCCGGACCAGGCGCTGGAGACGATGCCGGAGGTGGTGCGTCAGATGCACACCGCGTCCGGGCTGCTCACGGAGCTGTCCGGCGGCACGACGCTCGCCGACGCCGAGGAGCAGGTCCTCTCCTACGTCCGCGAGCACGTCAAGGAGCCCGGCAAGGCGCCCCTGTGCGGCAACTCCGTCGGCACGGACCGCGGCTTCCTCCTCCGTGACATGGCCACGCTGGAGAGCTACCTCCACTACCGGATCGTGGACGTCAGCTCCGTCAAGGAGCTCGCCCGGCGCTGGTATCCCCGGGCCTACTTCAACAGCCCGGACAAGAACGGCAACCACCGCGCCCTCGCCGACATCCGCGAGTCCATCGCCGAACTCCGCTACTACCGCGAGGCGATCTTCGTCCCGCAGCCCGGCCCCGACTCCGACACGGCGAAGACGATCGCCGCGAAGCACGTCCTGCCTGGGCGTTAAAAGCCGGGCGCGAGCACCCCTTCAGACCCTGTACACTTTTTCTCGGCCGGTCGGAGAGATCCGAACAGCCGAACATGGTGGGTGTAGCTCAGTTGGTAGAGCACCTGGTTGTGGTCCAGGTGGCCGCGGGTTCAAGTCCCGTCACTCACCCTCAGCACCTGAGCCGGTGACCTTGGAGACAAGGTCACCGGCTCAGGTCGTTTCCGGGACCGGGCACGTGCCGGTCGTGAGCGTGGCCCTCGCTCACCGGAAGCCGCTCGGTCGGCGGCCGGAACAGCCCGGACTGATCCCGGAGCCGGAAGCAGGCCGCTTCCGCAGCACGGCCTGAGCCGCCCCGCCTCCGCCAACTCCCGCAAACCGCAGTGAAGTCGGGCCGGGATCGCCGGTGCCGGGACGTTCACCGGAAGGACCGCGCCCGGTTGAGCGACCGTCGACCGCGATCAGCCCGGCGGGACACTCCGGCCGGGCCGTGGTCGCCGACGTCAGGACGACGCCCGCTCCACCAGTTCCGTGGCCAGTACCACCTGCCTGCGCTCCAGCCCCCGGGAGACGGCCGGGCGGCGGTCGGCGATCTCCGTGAGGAGGAGGTCGATCATGCGGCGGCCCATTTCCTCGATGGGCTGGCGGACGCTGGTGAGGGGCGGGTCCATGTGACGCGCTATGGCCGAGTCGTCGTAGCCGATCAGAGCCACGTCGGCCGGGATGCTCCGGCCCTCCTCGCGGAGGACCTGGCGGGCGCCCGCCGCCATGACGTCGGAACCGGCGAACACCGCGTCCAGGTCGGGGCGGCGGGTCAGCAGCCTGGTCATGGCGCGGCGGCCGCCCTCCTCCGTGAAGTCACCGGGTTCGATCAGCCGCTCGTCCACCTCGTGGCCCGCGTCGAGCAGCGCGTCGCGGTAGCCGTCGACGCGGCGCTGGGCGCCGTACACGTCGAGGCGGCCCGTGATGTGGGCGATCGCCCGACGGCCGCCGGCCAGCAGGTGCTCCACGGCCGAGCGGCCGCCGCCGTAGTTGTCGGAGTCGACCGAGGGGAGCGTCTCCCCGGCTGAGCGCGGGCCGCTGATCACCGCGGGGATCTCCAGCTGGGACAGCAGATCGGGGAGCGGATCGTCGGCGTGGACGGAGACCAGCAGGACGCCGTCGACCCGGTGCGCGGCCAGGTACTGGGCCAGCCGGCGGCGTTCGCGGTCGCTACCCGCGAAGATCAGCAGGAGCTGCATCTCGGTGTCCGAGATCTCGGCGCCGACACCCTTGAGCATGTCCGAGAAGTACGGCTCCGCGAAGAACCGTGTCTCCGGCTCGGGCACCACCAGCGCGATCGCGTCCGTGCGGTTGGCCGCCAGGGCGCGGGCTGCCGTGTTCGGGACGTACCCGAGCTCCGCCACCGCCGCCTCGACCGCCGCGCGGGTCGCGTCGCTGACCCGGGGCGAGCCGTTGATCACCCGGGAGACGGTCCCCCGGCCGACGCCGGCGCGCGCGGCGACCTCTTCGAGGGTGGGCCGGCCACCGCTGCGGCTCCGCGCTCCGTGGCTTGCCATTGGGCTCCGCCTTCCGCCGTTGTCTGGACGCTGGCCTGGAATTTAACAGTCCCGCCTGGTGCGGCGGCCGTCGCGGTGGCCGTCGCCCCGCGCACCCGCTCCGGCCTGGACGGCCTCGCCTCCGCCGCCGGGACGGGCCGAGGACGGGCCGAGGTGGGTCCAGTTAACAGGCTGATAACTGAAGGCATCTCCCCGCGTCGACTCCCTTGACACCCTCGCTCCAACCCGCGAACCTTCAACACATCACCGGTGGGAGCGCTCCCACGGTACCTGAGACATAAACATCCCGCACGTTCCCCGCCCGAGCCGCAGCAAGAACTAACGGGCCCAACAACGCAGTTGGCCGGGGGGTCGGCACGTCAGGGCAACAGGAGGACGCAATGCGAGCACGTACCCGAACCGCCCGCAAAACGGTGGTCCTCGCCGCCGTAGCCGCGCTGGGCGCGGGGCTGCTGGCCGGCTGTGCCGACGACGGAAACGACGGAGACGGTTCCGGCTCGTCTGACGGCAGTGGCAAGGGCAAGACCACGATCACGGTGGGGCTGTTCGGCACCATGGGCTTCAAGGAAGCCGGCCTCTACGCCGAGTACGAGAAGCTCCACCCGAACATAAAGATCAGCCAGAACGTCATCGAGCGGAACGAGAACTACTACCCGCCGCTCGTGAACCACCTCACCACCAACAGCGGTCTGATGGACGTCCAGGCCGTAGAGGTCGCCAACATCGCCGAGGTCACCGCCACGCAGGCGGACAAGCTCACGGACATGTCCAAGGTCGCGGGCGTGGACAAGAGCAACTGGCTGGACTGGAAGTGGCAGCAGGCCACGACGAAGGACGGTCAGACGATCGGCCTGGGCACGGACGTCGGTCCGATGGCGATCTGCTACCGCAAGGACCTCTTCCAGCAGGCCGGTCTGCCCACGGAGCCCGACAAGGTCGCCGCGCTGTGGGCGGGCGACTGGTCCAAGCTCGTCGACGTCGGCGCGCAGTACAAGGCGAAGGCGCCCAAGGGCACCTACTTCATGGACTCCCCCGGTGGTCTGCTCAACGCGATCCTGAGCAGCGAGAAGGAGAAGTTCTACGACGCCTCCGGCA
Source organism: Streptomyces sp. NPDC031225 (assembly GCF_055570355.1). Classification (NCBI taxonomy): domain Bacteria; kingdom Bacillati; phylum Actinomycetota; class Actinomycetes; order Kitasatosporales; family Streptomycetaceae; genus Streptomyces; species Streptomyces sp. NPDC031225. The sequence goes on from NZ_JBVIHJ010000023.1 coordinate 89,778, forward strand.
AGGTCATCTACAAGACCAACCCCGCCATCCGCGCCGGGTTCAACCTGACCGCCAAGGCCGCCCAGGAGGGTCTGGTCCAGCCTCAGACGCAGTTCCAGCCGTCCTGGAACACCACGATCGCCAAGAGCAAGTTCGCCGCGATCGCCTGCCCGCCGTGGATGCTCGGCACGATCAAGGGCAACGCGCAGCCGGACTCGAAGGGCAAGTGGGCCGTGGCCACCTCGCCCAAGAGCGGTAACTGGGGCGGCACCTTCCTTACCGTGCCGAAGAGCGGCAAGCACGTGAAGGAGGCCCAGGAGTTCATCACCTGGCTGACCGCGCCGAAGCAGCAGGCGACGCTGTTCAAGGTGCAGGCGAGCTTCCCGAGCGCCCCGGCCGCCTACACCATGCCCGAAGTCACCGGAGCCACCAACGAGATGACCGGTTCGGACAAGATCGGCCCGGTCTTCGCCGAGGCGGCCAAGTCGGCCCCGGTGCAGGTCATCGGCGCGAAGGACCAGATCATCATGCAGGGTCTGTCGGACAACGGCGTCATCCTGGTGACGAAGGGCAAGTCGCCGGTGGAGGCCTGGAACACGGCGGTCAAGACCATCGACAACAACCTGGACCAGTGACCCGTATGGCCACCCGCAACGACACCGCCGCGCCCCCCGCCAAGGAGGGGGGCGCGGCCCCGGGCCGCCCGCCGGCCGACGCGGTATCGCCCGAGGCGGCCAAAAAGCGCGCCCGGCTGTCCCGCCGCTGGCAGCGGGACATGCGCTGGAGCCCGTACGCGTTCGTCTCGCCGTTCTTCCTGCTGTTCGTCGCGTTCGGGCTGTTCCCCCTGATCTACACCGGCTGGGCCTCGCTGCACCAGGTGGAGCTGACGGCGCCGACCGACATGAGCTGGGTGGGGCTGCGCAACTACACCCGGATCTTCGACGACGAGTTCTTCTGGAACGCGGCGAAGAACACCCTCACGATCGGCATCATCTCCACCGTTCCGCAGTTGCTGATGGCCATGGGCATCGCCCACATCCTCAACTACAAGCTGCGCGCGTCGACGTTCTACCGGGTCGTGATGCTCGCGCCGTACGCGACCTCGATCGCCGCCGCCTCGCTGGTGTTCGTGCTGCTCTTCGGCCGCGACTACGGCATGATCAACTGGGCGCTGCACTTCGTCGGCATCGACGCGATCGACTGGCAGGGCGACAAGTGGCCCTCGCAGATCGCCGTCTCGACGATCATCATCTGGCGCTGGACCGGCTACAACGCGCTGATCTACCTCGCGGCGATGCAGGCGATTCCGCAGGACCTGTACGAGTCGGCGGCCCTGGACGGGGCGAGCCGCTGGCGGCAGTTCCTGCATGTGACGCTGCCGTCGCTGCGTCCGACGATCCTGTTCACGGCCGTGGTGTCGACGATCGGGGCGAGCCAGGTGTTCGGCGAGCCGCTGCTGTTCGACGTCAACAAGGGCTCCTCCGGCGGCGCGGAACACCAGTTCCAGACGCTCGGTCTCTACCTGTACGAGCAGGGCTGGGTCAACCAGCACCTGGGCCGCGCCTCGGCGATCGCCTGGACGATGTTCCTGATCCTCATCGTGATCGGCATCGTCAACTACGCCATCTCGCGCCGGCTGCGCGCCAGCAGTTAGGAGAACCGGCCGTGACGACCACCTTGACCAAACCCCAGGCCGACGCGGCGCCCGAGCCGCCGAAGCGCTCACGCGGCCTGAAGGCCGCACGCGCGGGCGGGCAACTGCACGCCGGCCCCGTCGCCTACCTCATCCTCATCGTGTTCACCGTCGTCTCGCTGTTCCCGCTGGTGTGGACGGCGATCGCCGCCTCGCGCGACAACAACAGGCTGGCCGAGTCGCCGCCGCCGTTCTGGTTCGGCGGGAACCTCTTCAAGAACCTCGACCTCGCCTGGAACGACGCCAACCTGGGTGAGGCGTTCTTCAACACCACGTTCGTGGCCGGGGTTTCGGCGATCACCGTCGTCTTCCTGTCGACGATCGCCGGGTTCGCCTTCGCCAAACTGCGGTTCCGCGGCCGGGGCGCCCTGATGCTGCTCGTCATCGGCACGATGATGGTGCCGCCGCAGCTGAGCGTGATCCCGCTGTACATGATGGTCGCCAAGCTCGACTGGACCGACCAGCTCCAGGCAGTGATCTTCCCGTCGCTCGTGAGCGCGTTCGGTGTGTTCTTCATGCGGCAGTACCTGATCCAGGCGCTGCCGGACGAGATCATCGAGGCGGCCCGGGTGGACGGCGCGAGCAGCTGGCGGGTCGTGTGGCATGTGGTGTTCCCGACCGCGCGCCCCGCGATGGCCGTGCTGGGCATGCTCGTGTTCGTGCAGACCTGGAACGACTTCCTGTGGCCCTTCCTGGTCCTGACCCAGACGGGCAACCCGACCGTGCAGGTCGCGGTCGCGGGCCTCGGCCGCGGCTACACCCCCGACCAGTCCCTGATCATGGCGGGCGCGCTGCTCGGCACGCTGCCGCTGCTGATCGTCTTCGCGATCTTCGGCAAGCAGATCGTGGGCGGCATCATGCAGGGTGCCGTGAAGGGCTGACCTCGGCTTCCCGGGGGGCCGGGCCACTGTCGCTCCGGCCCCCTTTCACTCTCCCCTCCCCTCTCCACCAGTCGGTCTTACGACCTCCATTGGGAGCGCTTCCATGCCTGAGTCCGCAACGCCGGCGACCCCGGTGACCTTTCCCCCCGCCTTCCTCTGGGGCGCCGCGACCTCCGCGTACCAGATCGAGGGGGCGGTGCGGGAGGACGGCCGTACGCCCTCCATCTGGGACACCTTCAGCCACACTCCCGGCAAGACCTCGGGCGGTGAGCACGGTGACATCGCTGTCGACCACTACCACCGCTACCGCGAGGACGTGGCGCTCATGGCCGACCTGGGCCTGACGGCGTACCGTTTCTCGGTCTCCTGGTCCCGGGTGCAGCCGACCGGCCGCGGTCCCGCCATCCAGCGCGGCCTGGACTTCTACCGCCGGCTGGTGGACGAGCTGCTCGCGCACGGCATCAAGCCGGCCGTGACGCTCTACCACTGGGACCTGCCCCAGGAGCTGGAGGACGCGGGCGGATGGCCGGAGCGCGACACCGCGTACCGCTTCGCGGAGTACGCGCAGATCGTCGGGGAGGCCCTCGGCGACCGGGTGGAGCAGTGGATCACCCTCAACGAGCCCTGGTGCAGCGCCTTCCTGGGCTACGGCTCCGGAGTGCACGCCCCGGGCCGCACGGACCCGGCGGCCTCGCTGAAGGCCGCGCACACGCTCAACCTGGCGCACGGGCTCGGCACTTCGGCGCTGCGGGCGTCGATGCCGGCCCGCAACTCGGTGGCGCTCAGCCTCAACTCGTCGGTGGTGCGGCCCTTCTCGCAGGACGCGGCGGACGTGGCGGCGGCGCAGAAGATCGACGACCTGGCCAACGGCGTGTTCCACGGGCCGATCCTGCACGGGGCGTATCCGCAGACGCTGTTCGCGGCGACGGAGCTGATCACCGACTGGTCGTTCGTCGAGGACGGCGATCTCGCCCTGATCAACCAGCCGCTCGACGCACTGGGCCTCAACTACTACACGCCCACGCTGGTTTCGGCGACCGACGCGGACACCAGCGGTCCGCGCGCCGACGGCCACGGCGCGAGCAGCCACTCCCCCTGGCCGGGCGCTGACGATGTCACGTTCCACCAGACTCCTGGTGAGCGCACGGAGATGGGCTGGACGATCGACCCGACCGGCCTGCACGACCTGATCATGCGGTACACGCGTGAGGCGCCGGGTCTACCGCTGTACATCACGGAGAACGGCGCGGCCTACGACGACAAGCCCGACCCCGACGGCCGGGTCCACGACCCGGAGCGCATCGCGTACCTGCACGGCCACCTCGCCGCGGTCCGCCGCGCGATCGCCGACGGCGCGGACGTGCGCGGCTACTACCTGTGGTCCCTGCTGGACAACTTCGAGTGGGCGTACGGCTACGAGAAGCGTTTCGGCGCGGTCTACGTGGACTACACGACGCTGGAGCGGACACCCAAGTCGAGCGCCCTCTGGTACGGCCGGGCGGCCCGCTCGGGCACGCTTCCGGAGGTCCAGAGCATCCAATAGCCACCACCGGACGGGGACGGGGGCGGAGGGGACGGGGGGCGGCAGCCGAGGGGGTGCCGCGCCCCGCCGTCAGCGACACGCTCAGCGTGCTTCCCGTACGACCACGACATCGCCCGGCGCCACGGTCACCCGGCCGCCGTCGATGCCCTTCGCGGTCAGCAACTCGGTGGCACGCGCGGCGACTTGCACCTCCGCGTCCCGATCACCGTGGTTGATCAGGAAGAGGTAGTCCGCGTCCTCGCCCCTGCGCAGCACCGCCTCCACGCCCTCGGGCGTCTCCCGGACCGGCTCCACGCCCGCCTCGGTGCGGATGCGGTCGAGCAGACCGGCGAGCGTGTCGGGGTCCGGGTGGGTGGCCAGGTACCAGGCCGTGCCGTCGCCGTGCGTGTGCCGGGTCACCGCCGGGACCCCGGTCAGCGGCCCCGAGGTGTACGACGTCACCGCCTCGGCGCCCGCCAGGCGGACCCGTTCCGACCACAGCGACGCCGTACCGCCGCCGTCGAGGGTGACCGTCTCGCCGGGCAGCAGCGGGAACAGTTCGTCCGTGCTGACGCCGAGCGTCTCGCGGAAGGCGCCCGGGTAACCGCCCAGGCGGATGTGGCAGTTGGTGTCGACGGCTCCGCTGTGGAAGCCGACGGCGAGGGTGCCGCCGCGTGCCGCGAAGTCGGTGAGGTTGGCCGCCGACGCGTCGTCCACCAGGTACAGGGCGGGGGCCAGGACCAGGCGGTACTGCGACAGGTCCGCCGACGGGTGGACGAAGTCCACGGCCACGCCGGAGCGCCACAGCGGCTCGTACCACGACCGTACGACGTCCAGGTAGCGGACCGACTCGCTGGGCTGCGAGGGGAGTTCCAGGGCCCAGCGGGCGTTCCAGTCCCAGGCGACGGCGACCGACGCAGGGCTCGAACTGCCCCGCACCTGCGCCAGCGCCTTCAGGTCCGCGCCCAACGCCACCACGTCACGCCAGATCTGGCTGTCCGTGCCCGCGTGCGGCAGCATCGCCGAGTGCCACTGTTCGGCACCGGCCTTCGCGGCCCGCCACTGGAAGTAGGCGATGCCGTCGGCGCCACGGGCGACGTGTGCGAGCGCGTTGCGGCGCAACTCCCCCGCCGTCTTGGCCCTGTTGACCGGCTGCCAGTTCACCGCGCCGGTCGAGTGCTCCATCAGCAGCCACGGCCCGCCGGCCAGCGAGCGCACGATGTCGCCGCTGAGCGCGATGTCGATCTCCGACTCGGGGTCGGTGGAGCGCAGGTAGTGGTCGTTGGAGACGATGTCCAACTCCGGTGCCCAGCGCCAGTAGTCGAGGGCGTCGAAGTTGTACATCACCATGAAGTTGGTGGTGGCCGGCACGGAGGGGGCCGCTTCCCGCAGCACCTCCCGCTCCGCCTTGTACAGCGACAGCAGCTCGTCCGAGCAGAAACGACGCCAGTCCAGCTGGTGGGTCGGGTTCGGCACGGCACCTGTGGCGCGGGGCGGGATGATCTCGTCCCAGTCGTAGTACCACTGGCTCCAGAACGTCGTACCCCAGGCGTCGTTGAGGGCGTCCAGGTCCCCGTACCGGGAGCGCAGCCAGCGCCGGAACGACTCGGCGCTCACATCGCAGTGGCACTCCGGGTTGTGGCAGCCGTACTCGTTGTGGATGTGCCACATCACGACGGCCGGGTGGTCGGCGTACCGGGCGGCCAGAGCGCCCGTGATCCGCAGGGCCGCCTCGCGGTACGCCGGGCTCGACGGGCAGAACGTCTGGCGGCTGCCGTACGACAGCCTCCTGCCGTCCCTGTCGACCGGCAGCGCGTCCGGGTGCTTGCGGAAGAACCAGGCCGGCGGGGCGGCCGTCGGGGTCGCGAGGTCGGCGGCGATGCCGTTCTCGTGGAGCAGGCCGAGGATCTTGTCGAGGCGCGTGAAGTCGTACTCGCCCTCGCGCGGTTCGAGGAGCGCCCACGCGAAGATGTTGACGCTGACCATGTTCACGCCCGCCTCGCGCATGAGGCGTACGTCCTCGGCCCAGACCTCCTCGGGCCACTGCTCGGGGTTGTAGTCGCCGCCGTAGGCGATGCCCTCGGGGATCATCGGTCAACTCCTGTGAGAAGGCGGCGTGTTGTCTCCACGCCCCACTGGTCCAGGGAAAGCAGGCGGTCGCTGGAGGCCATCAGGCCGCCGGTGGCCTCCACGTGGGCGGCCCAGCGCTCGCGCGTCTCGACGGCCGGGCGGGCCATCAGGCAGTCGGGGTCGTTGACCCAGAGACGGCCGTGCTGCCACTGGCGGCCGACGCCGGTGAACTCGGCCGGGTCCTGGCCCGGCTGGCTGAAGTCGTCGGCCTCGGAGCGGCGGTGCGGGGCCGTGTCGGGGCTGACCCGCATCGCGTCGAACAGGCCGATGGAGGGCAGGACGGGCGCGCCGCAGCCGAGCAGGTAGGCGTCCTCCCCGATCGCCTCACGGATCAGTCCGATGCCCGCGCGGTACGCCTGGAGCGCGTCCTCGCAGCCGTGCCGTACACCTTCCAGGGCGCCCGCGTAGAGGAAGTCGACCTTGAAGTAGTCGTAGCCCTCCGCGCGCAGGGTCCGGAAGACCTCGGTCAGGTAGGCCGCCGCCTCCGGGTGGGTGGTGTCCAGGACGTTCAGGTCGTGGCCCCAGTTGCGGCCGGCGTGCAGGAAGCCGCCGTCGAGGTCCTTGACCAGCCAGTCGGGGTGTTCGGCGGCCAGGTCGCCGGCCGGGTCGACCAGGAAGGGGGCCGTCCAGATGCCGGCGCGGCGGCCGCGGGCGCGGATCGCGTCGGCGATGCCCGCACGGGAGCGGAAGCGGCCGGAGAGCGTGAGCCAGTCGCCGAGGGCCTTCTGGTAGCCGTCGTCGATCTGGACCACGTCGATGGGCAGGTCGAGGGTGTCCATCGCACGGAGGTTCTCGTGGATGTCGTCCTCGGTGACCTCGGTGAAGTACTCGTACCAGGAGCACCAGACGGTGGGCGCCGGGCGCGGGGCCGTGACCCCGAGGCCGGCGGCCCACTCGGCCAGCGTGGCCTGGATGTCCGTACCCGTGAACTCCTTCACCGGACCGTCGGCGCTCACCTCGGCGGTGTCGCCCTCGACGACCAGGCGGATCGACGGGACCTCACGCGTGGGTTCAGCCGCCGCCCACAGCCGCACCGGCGATCCGTCACCCGGATCGAGCGCCAGCAGGCCCTCGCCCTGGAAGGCGCCTTCGGGGACGGTGACGCCCGGCCGGTAACAGACCGTCGCCCAGTTGTCGTTCGTCGGGCGGTACGGCTTGTCACCGAGGGCGTAGGCGCCGCTGGGGCTCCAGGACTGCCAGCCCTCCTCGTGGACGCGTGCCTCGCGCGCGTCCACGGGCACGGAGGCGACCGGTGTGAAGGGGTGGGGCACGGTGTTCTCTTTCAAGTGAAGGGCGGTCAGCCCTTGTTGGCGCCCAGGGTGAGTCCGCTGACGAACTGGCGCTGGAGTACGAAGTACACGATCAGGGTGGGGATCGCGGTGAGGAGGGCGCCTGCGGCGACCAGGTTGGGGTCGGTGAAGTACTGGCCGGAGAGGTTGTTCAGGGCCGAGGTGATCGGCATGTTCTCGCCGGTGGAGATCAGGACGATGGCCCAGAAGAAGTCGTTGTAGATCCAGATCGACAACAGGGTGCCCAGGGCGGCCATCGCGGGCTTGCACAGCGGCAGGACGATCTGCCAGTACATCCGCCACACCGACGCGCCGTCGACCAGGGCGGCCTCGGTCAGTTCGTGCGGCAGCATCCGCATGTAGTTGGACAGGACGAAGGCGCAGAACCCGGACTGGAACGCCACATGGATCAGGACCAGGCCCAGCGCGGAGTCGTAGAGCTTGCCGCTCATGGTGATGCCGGGCAGGTCGATGAGCAGGTACAGCCGGTACAGCGGGGTGATGATGACCTGCTGGGGCAGCAGGTTGCCGGCGGTGAACACCAGCAGCAGCGCGATGTTGAGGCGGAAGTCGAAGCGGCTGACGTAGAAGGCCACCATCGACGACAGCAGCAGCGTGACCAGCACGGCCGGGACCGCGATGATCAGCGTGTTGCCGAAGTAGTGCATCATGTCGGACTGCGTGAACGCGTTCTTGAAGTTGTCGAAGTTGAGGGTGTCGGGCCAGGACACGTAGCCCTTGTCGCTCGTCTCCGCGTAGGGGCGCAGGGCGGCGAAGACCGCCCACAGCAGCGGGGCGAGCCAGGCCAGCGACGTGCCGATCAAGAACACGTGGAGCAGGACGCGGGCGGGGCGCAGCGGGGTGCGCTGCTTGCCCGACACCGGGGCCGGGGCTGTGGCGGTCAGGGCGCTCATGCGCTGCGCTCCTTCCGGAAGGTCGAGATCAGGTAGGGGATGATCACGACGAGGGAGATCACCAGGAGGACCACGGCGATGGCGGAGCCGTATCCGATGCGGCTGGACTCGCCGATGATGTTGTTGGTGATCAGGATGGAGAGCAACTCGGTGCCCTGGGCGCCCTTGTTGAAGACGAACACCAGGTCGAAGGCGCGCAGGGCCTCGATGATGGTGACGACCAGGACGACGGTGTTGGTGGGGCGCAGGGTGGGGAAGATGACGTTCTTGAACGTCTGCCACTCGTTGGCGCCGTCCAGCGAGGAGGCCTCGCGCAGGGACGGGTCGACGCCCTTCAGTCCGGCCAGGTAGAGGATCATCATGTAGCCGGTGTGGCGCCAGGACGCGGCGATCAGGACGGCCCACAGGTTGAGTTTGGGGTCGCCGATCCAGTCGATGTAGTGGCCCGGTTTGTTGGCGCCGATGAGGCTGTTGATGAGGCCGGTGTCGGGGTTGTAGACCAGCTGCCACACGAAGCCGGTCACCGCGAGGGAGACCACGACGGGCAGGAAGAACGCCGTCTGGTAGACCCGGGAGAAGCGGATGTTCTTGTCCAGCTGGACGGCCAGGAACAGTCCGAACGGGGTCGGGATGCAGATGAGCACCACGAACCAGATGACGTTGTGCTGCAGGGCGGGCCAGAACTGCGGGTTGTCGGTGAACAACTGCTGGAAGTTGTCCAGGCCGACCCATTTGATCGAGTCGAAGCCGATGCCGTCCCAGCTGGTGAAGGCCAGGGCGATCGAGGCGAGGGCGGTGACCCAGACAAGGGCCACGTGCAGGACCGTGGGCACGCCGGCCATGAAGCCGAGCGTGATCCGGTCACGACGGGTCAGCAGGCGCTTGCGGCCCTGCGGAACCTTCTTGACAGGCGCGGGCCCCGAAGGCGGCACGGCGGCCGCCTCCGGGGTCTTCGTGGGGGTCTCGGAGCTCATGAGGATGCGAAGATCGTCTTCTTCTGGCGTTCGATCGAGGACAGCAGGCTGTCGACGCCCTTGGGGTTCTGCAGGAACTTCTGCAGCGCGGGCTGCATGACCGTCGAGGTGAAGTCCGGGCGCGAGTCACGGTCCATGAACTGGGTGAGGCTCTTGGCGCCGGTGATCATCTCGTACGCCTTCTTCTGCAGGGCGGTGTACGAGGAGGTGTCGGCCTTGTTGGAGGCGGCCACCACGCTGGTGTCGGACTTGAGGTAGATCTGCTCGGCCGCCGGGGTGCCCAGGTACTCCAGGAGCTTGGTGGCGCCCGCCTTGTTCTTCGGGGACTTGCTGAGCATGAAGCCGTCGGCCGGCGCCTCGACGGTGTCCTGGCCGTACGCGGAGTTGATCTCCGGGAAGGCGAAGAAGTCGAGGTCGTCCAGGTCGGCCTTGTTGGTGAACTGCTGCGCCACGAAGGTGCCCAGCACGTACATGCCGGCCTTCTTCGCCACCAGGGTCTGGGCGGCGTCCTGCCAGGTGCGGCCCATGAAGCCGTCCTGGTGGTAGGGCAGGATCTCGGCCCAGTGGTCGAAGACGTTCTTGACCTTGGCGTCGGTCCAGGAGGCCTTGCCCGCCATCAGCTCGACGTGGAAGTCGTAGCCGTTGGTGCGGAAGTTGAGCTGGTCGAAGGTGCCCATCGCCGGCCAGGCGTCCTTGTCGCCGAACGCGATCGGGACCAGGCCGTCCTTCTTCATCTGCTTGCACAGGGCGAGGAAGGCGTCCCAGGTGGTGGGAACCTCGTAGCCGTGCGCCGCGAAGACGCTCTTGCGGTAGAAGATCGCCCACGGGTACGTGACCAGCGGCACGAAGTAGTACTTGCCGTCCGCGCCCTTGCTGAGCTTCTTCATCGCGTCGGGGAAGTTGCCCCCGATCTTGTCCCACACGTCGTCGATCGGGGACGCGAGGCCCTTCGCCGCGAAGAACTGCATGCGGTAGCCGGCGAACCAGTTGAACACGTCGTCCGGCGTGCCCTGCAGGTAGGAGTTGATCTGCTCCTGGAAGGTGTTGTGGTCCTTGGTGTTGACCTTGACCGTGACACCGGACTGCTTCGTGAACGCCGTGTAGATCTCCCCGTAGGCCTTCTTCGGCACGGCGTCCGACTGGTTCGAGCCCAGCGTGACGGTCTTGGGGTCCGAGGAGCTGCCGCTGTCGCCGCAGGCGCTCAGGAGGGGGATGCCGGCGCCGAGCAGGGCGGCACCGCCCACACCCTTGAGCACACCACGGCGGCTGGGAGCGGGGAGGGAGGACGAGAGATCTGACATGGACGGCTCCTGAAGGCAGGGGTCCGGTCATGGAGGGTTTCGAAGACCGGTCTTAATCGACCAGAAATCAACTTGACCGAACACGGTGGCGCTATGACAGCCGTATGTCAGGTCATGCGTCAATAGGTACTGGCCCGATTTGTCGAAACGTGACCGACATACCTGCCTCCCGGTGACACACGAGCTTCACCTCTCCAGGGTCAGTTGTACTCCCCGAAAGCCTTCGAGAAGGCGGACGCGCCCTGGACGATCGAACTACAGGTCGCTTCGGCGGCAGGCTTCGCACCGCCGGGGCACTGCCTGTCCCGGGTCGCCGACCACATCGACAGCCCTCCGAGGCCCTTCGCCTTGGCGAAGGAGACCAGCTGGGCCGCGTCGTCGACCGTGAAGATCTCGGAGGCCACGTCGTTGACACCGATCATCGGGGTGACGGCTACCGCCTTCCAGGCCGCGCTGTCGGACAGCCCGAGGACGCTCCTGACCTGCGCCTGGGCCGCGGTGGCGGCCTGCTCGGCATAACCGCCCATGTCTCCGCTGTACGAGGGCCCGTAGTCCATCGCCATGATGTTGACGGTGTCGATGCGCACCCCGTTGGTCTTTGCGTTGGAGAGCAGGTTCACCCCGTCCTGGGTGAGTCCCTCGGGCATGACGGGCAGGGTGAAGGAGACATCGAGGTTCGGACGGTCCCGCTGGATCCTGGCGATCGCCTGGGCGCGGCGGGTGTTCGCGGCCGCGTTCGGCAGTGCGCCGCCCTCCACGTCGAAGTCGACCTTGGTGAGGCCGTACGCGTCCACGACCTTGCCGTACGCCGCCGCCAGCGCGTCCGCCGAGGAGCAGGTCGTGGCCAACTCGGAGCCGGAGGCGCCGCCGAAGGAGACCCGGACGTCCCCGCCCTTCGCCCGCAGAGCCCCGATCTGCCCGGCGACGGCGTCGCTCGCGAGGTCGCTCACCCCGCCCCACTTGGGCGTGCAGCCGCCGCCGTCGGTGACGAAGGCGAGGTTGTAGTCCTTCACGCCGGTGGCGGCGGCGCTCGCGAGGAGGTCGAAGGCGGGGTAGAGGGAGGTGTCGACGTAGGGGGCGAAGCCGGCGGTGGTGCCTGTGCCCTTCGTGGGCGTGGGGGCCGGTGTGGTGCCCTGGGTGGGCGTGGCCGTCGGGGCCGGTGTCGTGCTCCGGGTCGGCGTGGCGGTGGGGGTCGGTGTCGCGGGCCCGGTCGGGCGGCCGCTCGGCTCCGGGGTCGCGGTGTCGTCGGCGGAGCACCGCGCGCCGTCGACGAGACAGCCCTTCGGGTCCGCCGTGCCGTTGACGACGAAGCCGACGGTGACCGACTCGCCTGGTGCCAGCCCGTCCGTGTCCCACTTCGCCGACGTCACGGTCACGTGCTGTCCGGCGACGGCCGACTCGGCGTTCCACAGCGAACTCAGCCGCGTGCCCGCCGGCAGGTCGAACTCCAGTTTCCAGGCCCGGTCCGCCGCCGTGCTGTTGTTGGTCACGACGTACTGCGCGGTGTAGCCCGTCGACCAGTCGCTGGTCCTCGTGTAGGCGGCGCCGACCCCGGCCGCCTGGGCGGTGCCGCTCAGCAGGACCGCGCCGGTGCCCACCACGGCGGCGGCGACCACCCCGCCGATCACCTTGTTCCTGCCGTTCACTCTGCGCCGATGGATGCTCATGGCGTGGCACGCTAGCGATCCGGAATCGGGCAAATGACCTGATCGGGGCGGGCGTAGAGGATCTTAGGGCGCGCTTAAGGAAGGGATCGGGACCGGTTAAAGGTCGAGACCAATCTGCCCGTTCGGCGGCGGCGCACCCGGTGTCCCCGGCGCTCCGGTGCCCGTCCCTCCAGCTGGATCCAGATCCGCACCTCGGTGCCGCCCAGCACCGACGACCCGATCCGCACGTCCCCGCCCGTCGACTCGGCGAGCCTGCGCACGATGTCGAGTCCGAGCCCGGTCGACCCGGCGCTGCCCGAACCCCGTCCGCGTGCCATCGCGGCCTCGGGGTCGCGGATCCCGGAACCCGCGTCGGAGACGAGCACGATCACCGCGTCCTCGCCGTTGTGCACGTCGACCGCGAACGCGGTGCCCTCCGGGGTGTGGCGGAAGACGTTGCCGAGCAGGGCGTCCAGCGCGGCCGCGAGGTCGGCCCGGGCCACGGGTATGCGCACCGGGCGCTCGGTACCGGCGACCCGCCACTTGCGGCCCTCGTCCTCGGCGAGCGCCGACCAGAACCCCATCCGCTCCCGGACCACCTCGGCCGCGTCGCACCCGGCGCCCGGCCCGGCGGCCGCGGTCTGCGGCTTGGCCTCGCGGGCGGTACGGATGATGGTGTCGACCTCGCGCTCCAACTGCGCGACCGCGGCCCGGGTCTGCTCGGCGGCGGGACCGTCCCCGAGCGAGGCCGCGTTGAGCCGCAGCACGGTCAGCGGGGTGCGCAGCCGATGGGACAGGTCGGCCGCCAGCTCCCTCTCGTTCGCGAGCAGTTGGACGACCTGGTCGGCCATGGAGTTGAACGCGACCGCCGCGAGCCGCAGTTCGGTCGGCCCCTCTTCCGGAACCCTCGATCCCAGCTTCCCCTCCCCCAACTCGTGGGCGCCCTCGACGAGTTTCTGCGCGGGCTGCACCATCCGCACGCCGAGGCGGTCGGCGACCGCGACCGAGCCGACGACGAGGGCGATACCGACGCCCGCGAGGACCGCCCAGGCGGTCGCGACACCGTTGCTCACCTCGGACTCGGGGACGTAGACCTCGACGACGGCTATCGCGCCCGAGCTGAGCGCGACCGGCTGCAGCAGGGTGGAGCCCCCGGGCACCTCGGTGGTGGAGGCGCGGCCCAGCTTCCGCACGGTCGCGACGTCCTCGGCGGCGGCGCGTCGCCGACCGATGTCGACCGCCCGCTGACCGCGGCTCGCCGGTATGTGGACGGCCATCCCGGAGTCCGCGCCCGCGGAGGCGACGACCCGCTCCAGCTGGTCGCGGTCGGTCGTGATGGACAGGGCCGGGGCGACCGCGGCGGCCTCCCGCTCGGCGTTGGAGAACGCGCGGTCCCGGGCCATCTCCCTGACGACGAGGCCGAGCGGGATCGCGAAGGCGACCACGACCATGGTGGTGACCGCAAGGCAGACCTTGACGAGGGCCCATCTCACAACGGCAGCCCCCCGCCCGGTGGTTCCAGCTTCACGCCGACGCCCCGCAGGGTGTGCAGATAGCGGGGCTGTGCGGCGGTCTCGCCCAGCTTCCGCCGCAGCCACGACAGATGGACGTCGATCGTCTGGTCGTCGCCGTAGGACTGCTGCCAGACCTCGGCGAGGAGTTCCTTGCGGGGAACGACCACGCCGGGGCGGCCGGCCAGGAAGGCGAGCAGGTCGAACTCGCGGCGGGTGAGGTCGAGGCGGGCGCCGTCCAACTCGGCCTGGCGGCGCAGCGGGTCGACGCTCAGCCCACCGACGCGCAGCACCGTCTCGGACGAGGCGTCACCGCCGACGGCCCGGGACCGTCGCAGGACGGCGGCCATGCGGGCCGAGAGGTGCTCGACCGAGAAGGGCTTGGTGAGGTAGTCGTCCGCCCCCGCGTTCAGCAGGCGGACGATCTCCGACTCGTCGTCCCGCGCGGTCGCGATGATCACCGGGACGTCGGTGATCCCGCGCAGCATCTTCAGTGCCTCGGACCCGTCGAGATCGGGCAGACCGAGATCCAGGATCACCACGTCGAAACGGAAGTGGGCGACCTCGCGCAGCGCCTCCAGCGCCGTCCCGACACTGCGCACGGTGTGTGCCGCGTCGGTCAGGTGCCGGATGAGCGCCGAACGCACGAACTGGTCGTCCTCGACCACGAGCACACTTGCCATGCGCCGCACCGTACGCCATGCGGGGGACCCGGATCCGCGCCTGTGGATAACTCGGTCCATGTGCGGACCGTGAGGCGCGTGAGGCACTATGACGGGCGATGCGCAGAGGACTCGTACACGTACTGGCCTGGCTGCTCGCCACGGGCGCGGCGGTCACGCTGTCGTGGTGGGGCGTCCACACGGTCATGGCGGGCACGGCCTACGACCCGCCGCGCGCCCTGCCCATCACCGCGGCCGACGCGACCACGCAGCAGTCGAGACCGCTGGCGTCGCCGACCCCGACGAAGCGGGCGGCCCCGTCGAGGACTCCGTCACCGAAGCCGAGCGCCGCGCCCGCCCGGCCGACCCCCTCCAGGAGCCCTTCTCCCAGCGCTTCCGGTCAGGTCAAGAGCTACGACACCGACGGCGGCCGCGCGGTCTTCGACCTCGGCAGGACGTCGGCGACGCTGGTGTCCGCGACTCCCGGCGCGGGCTGGTCGATGCAGGTGTGGAAGACGGAGTCGTGGATCCGGGTGGAGTTCACCTCGGGCGCGGACCGGGTGTCGGTGTTCTGCACATGGCACGACGGACCGCCGAGGGTGGAGATCGGCACCTACTGAGTCGGCGCGCCACCGGCCCACAGCGTCACCGGAACACCGAGGGCGGCGGCGCCGGTGACGCGATCGCCGCCGCGTCCGTCACCGGTACGGCGCCTCCGGTGAAGTCGCGGAGCCCCTTGCCGTGTTCGACGCGGCCCGGGTGCGGGTCGGACGCGGCACGGCGGGTCAGTTCCGCGATCGGCAGGGGGGTGTCGGCGGCGACCAGGACGGCGTTGCCGAAGCGTTTGCCGCGCAGGACGGTCGGGTCGGCCACGAGGGCGAGTTCGGGGAAGCGGGCGGCGACGGTGGCGATCTGGCCGCGCAGATGGGCCAGCGGCGGCCCGTCGGCGAGGTTGGCGGCATAGTGACCGCCCGGCCGCAGCACCCTTCGGACCTCGTCGAGGAACTCGGTGGAGGTGAGGTGCGCGGGGGTGCGGGCGCCGCTGAACACGTCGGCGATCACGAGGTCCGCCCAGCCGTCGGCCACCTTGGCGAGACCTTCCCGGGCGTCGACGGACCGTACCCGTATCCGTGCGTTCGGATCCAACGGGAGCTTCTGCCGCACCAGTTGCACGAGCGCGGCGTCCCGCTCGACGACCTGCTGGGTGGAGCGGGGGCGGGTGGCGGCGACATACCGGGCGAGGGTGAGGGCCCCGCCGCCGAGGTGCACGGCGTGCACGGGCTTGCCGGGGGGCGCGACGAGGTCGATGACGTGGCCGAGCCGGCGCTGGTACTCGAAGGAGAGGTGGGCCGGGTCGTCCAGGTCCACGTGCGACTGCGGTGCGCCGTCGATGAGCAGCGTCCACGCGCGTGTGCGCTCCCGGTCGGGGATGAGCTCGGCGAGGCCGCCGTCCACCGGTTCCACGACGGCTTCGGCGGCGGCGTTGCCACGACGGGAACTCCTGGACTTGCCCATGACGCCATTATCGGCGGCGGGGGGCGGTCTCGCGTCCGCGGGCCCGGTGGGGGACGGCCGCACCCACACGGCGAGGCCGCCCGGCGACGGGGTCCCGCGCCCCTCAGGCGGGGACGGTCACCGGCAGTTGTCCGCGGCCTCGATGAGCCTCGCCGCCTCGCCCAGCGCCGCCCGCAGCACCGCGGGGTCCGTCGCGAGGTCGGCGTCCCCCGGCGGCAGCAACCAGTCCGAGCCCTCGACGGGCGGTTCCGGCTCCGGGGTCAGCCGCAGCCCGCGCCCGTTGGTCTCCGTGCACGTGCTCCCGGGAACGTCCCACGCCGCCGCCGTCCCCGGTGGCACCAGGAACCCCAGCGTCTTGCCGCCGTCGTCGTGCAGCACCGGTCCCACCGCCTCGCTCACCCCCCGCCGCAGGATGTCGACGGCCTCCAGGCCGTGTCGCGTCGGCACCGTGACCACGTCACAGGACACCTGTGCGCAAGGATCGACGCTCGGGCTGATCTCCATCGCGGCCTCCACCAAGGAACCCTCGTCCGACTCCGAGGAGTTCAACGCGCGCTCGCGTCAAGGGCTACGGCGGAAGTCCGCCGCAAAGGATGGCAGTTCATGGCAGATCCCGGATGAGATATCCGGTTTGTAGCCAAACCCCGCGTGGCGGCCCGGACACAGCGGGTACGTTCTTGCCCGCCGGAAACAGGGCGTCACACTGACAAACCAGTCAACTCGCCCCACCTCCGGCATGGTTCGACGGTTGCACGAGAGGACCCGGCCATGGCGTCGTCAATGGTGACCCCGTCCCAGTCCCCCATGCCACCGAGGCCGAACCTCGCGTTCCGGCGCCTGCGCGGCCAGCGCTCGCCGGCCGAGTTCGCCGCGGCGGTACGACGGTCCGCGCGTGAGATCGGCGAGCGGGTCAGCTGCGACGCGCGCTATGTGGGCCGCGTCGAGGCGGGCGAGATCCGCTGTCCCAACTACGCGTACGAACGGGTGTTCCTGCACATGTTCCCCGGCCGCACGCTCGCCGATCTGGGCTTCGCGCCCCGCGCATCCGTACGCGGACGCCGGACGCGCACGACCGCGGATGAGACGCAGGGGGCCCGCGAGCCGTATGACACGCAGGACACGCACGACCCCGACGAGACGTACGACGACTACGAGGAGAGCGACGTGCTGCGTCGCGCATTCATGACCGGCGGGGGCGCCACGGTGGCCGCCGCCTCGCTGGGCCCCTTCGGGCTCGCCACCGACGCCGCGGCCGTCCCGCCCGCGACCACCGGTGCCGGACGGCTGTTCCGCCGCGCCGGGGCGAGCCAGGCGGGCGCCCTGGAAGAGGCCGTACGCAGAATCCGGCTGCTCGACGACCGGCACGGCGCGGACGGTCTGTACCGGCGTGCGGCGGCTCCGCTGCGCGCCGCCTATGCGCTGCTGGACGCGGGCGCGACCCGGCAGACGACCGCCGACCGGCTGCTCGCGGGCGCCGGTGAACTCGCCATCTCCGTGGGCTGGCTGGCGCACGACTCGGGCCGGTTCGACGACGCCCGCTCGCACTACGCGGAGGCGCTCGCGACGGCCCGGGTGACCGGTGACGACGCCCTGGAGGCGCACGCCTTCTGCAACACGGCCTTCCTCGCGCGCGACGCGGGCCGCCCGCGTGAGGCGGTGCGGTCGGCGCAGGCCGCGCAACGGGTCGCGCGGCCCCTGGGCTCGGCCCGCCTGATGTCGCTGCTCGCGCTGCGCGAGGCGGGCGGCTGGGCGGGGCTCGCCGACCGCACGGGATGCGAGCAGGCCCTCGTGCGCGCCCAGGTCCTCTTCGAGCGGGGCACCTGCGACGTGGACCCCGAGTGGATGAGCTTCTACGGCGAGGCGGAACTGGAGGGGCTGGAGGCGCAGTGCTGGTCCGCCCTGGGCGACTGGCGGCGGGCCGCCCGGCACGCGCGCCGGGCCGCGGATCTGCAGGACCCGCACTTCACCCGCAACATCGCGCTGTACACGGCCGAACTGGCCGACGACCTGGCCCGCGGCGGCCACCCCGACGAGGCCTCGGCGGCGGGCCTGCGGGTGCTGGAGCTGCTGGGCGAGGTCCAGTCGTCCCGCGTCCAGACGATGCTGGCCGGGACGGCAAGGGTGCTGCTGCCGCACCGGAGGGCGTCGGGGGTGTCGGCGTTCCTGGAACGCCACGCGTCCCTGCCGCGAACGGCGTGACGGGCAGTTGTTCGGGTGCGGCCCGGTGGGGGCTGGTCGCGCAGTTCCCCGCGCCCCTAGGTCGGTGCAGTCATGGTCTGCCCAGCTGTACCCACTCAGGGGCGCGGGGAACTGCGCGACCAGCCCCCACTCAGCCGCACCCGGCTACGACCCCTGATGCCCCACGTCGTTCCAGCTCTCGATCGCAGGCTCCCCGTAAGCCCAACCGAGCACCGAAAGGGACGTCGGATTCAGCCGTATCCGTGCCGCGAAGTCGACCGGCAGACCCAGCCAACGCGCTCCGATCGCCCTGAGGATGTGCCCGTGCGCGAACACCAGCACGTCCCGGTCGGCGGAACGCGCCCACGCGACGGCCTCGTCCGCGCGCGCGGTGACCTCCGCCGGGGACTCCCCCCGCGGCACCCCGTCCCGCCAGATCAGCCAGCCCGGCCGCACCGCCTGGATCTCGTCCGGGGTCATGCCCTCGTACGTGCCGTAGTCCCACTCCATGAGCGTGTCCCAGGTGGCCGCCCGCTCCCCGAACCCGGCCAGTTCGCACGTCTCACGCGCGCGTGCCAGGGGGCTCGTGCGGATCTCCACCCCGGTCAGGCCGTCGTAGGGCGCCCGGTGGAGGCGTTCCCCGAGCAGCTTGGCCCCCCGTCGGCCCTCCTCCAGAAGCGGCACGTCCGTCCTGCCCGTGTGCTTGCCGGACAGCGACCATTCGGTCTGTCCGTGCCGGGCCAGCAGAACGCGCGGTGCCATGAAGAGACCTTTCCGGGGGAAAGCGGAGGCGGAACCCCTCCATCATCCCGCACCCTGTCGGAGGGCAACCCGGCGGGCGATCTCTGCGTCTTTGAAGGCCGAAGGCGCTGTGTGGGGCCGATCCACGAGGGCCCGCACATACGCCGTAAAGTGGCACGACCGGACGACGACCGCCGGACGCCGCGCGAAACGAAGGGGAAAGGATCGGATGCCGCAGACCGAGACACCAGGCACCGAGGCAGCCCCGGGGACGCGGCTGCGCTGGTGGACCGAGCTGCCTCTGATCGTGCTGGTGTACGCCTGCTACAGCGCGGGCCGGCTTCTCGCCCCGAACGATGTCAGCGGCGCCGTCGACCACGGACTGACGATCCTGAGGATCGAGAAGGTCCTGCGCATCAACGCCGAGCATCCCCTGAACCGGCTGTTCACCAGCGAGAGCTGGATCGGCGTACCGGCCGACTTCTGGTACGCCTCGCTGCACTACCTGGTCACGCCCGCCGTCCTGATCTGGCTGTTCCGCTCCCACACCGCGCAGTACCGCGCGGCCCGCACCTGGCTGATGACGTCCACCTTCATCGGCCTGATCGGCTTCACCCTGCTGCCGACCTGCCCGCCCCGTCTCCTCTCGGCGGGCCACGGCTTCGTCGACACGATGGCCCAGTACAGCTCGTACGGCTGGTGGGGCGGCGAGGCGAGCGCCCCCCGGGGCATGGGCGACATGACGAACCAGTACGCGGCCATGCCGAGCCTGCACGTGGGCTGGGCCCTGTGGTGCGGTGTGATGCTGTGGCGGTACGGCAGGACGCGTACGACGAAGGTCGCGGCCGTCGGCTACCCGCTGATCACCACGATCGTGGTCATGGGCACCGCCAACCACTACTTCCTCGACGCGGTCGCGGGCGCGGCCGTGATGGGACTCGGGTTCCTGCTCGCCCCGTACGTCACCCGCGCCGCGAACCGGGCCACGGCGGGCGTCCGGGCCCGGATATCCCCCGCCCCGGTCGTCGCACGTGACGCAGAGCCCTCAATTGTCAGTGACGGATGCAAGACTTCCGCGGGTGAGCACATTCCACGGCAGCGCGAGTCACGGTTCGCAGACGGAGCCGAGCCGAGTCCCTCTCCCGCGGACGCGGGGGACGGCGCTCCGGCAGCGGCTCGCTGAGCTGCGCGGCCCCGAGGTACCGGCCAAGGCACTGGACGCGCGCGCCCTCGCGGCGCTCGCCGCGAACCCCGGGTGCCGGCGGCGCGCGATCCTCGACGGCTCCGGGGTGGACAAGACGGCGCTGGCGAGCGCGCTCGGTTCGCCGTCCGCCTTCGGACAGTCGCAGTTCGCCCTGACGCGGGGCAACGCCTTCGAGGCGAAGGTCAAGGCGGACGGCGGCGCGGAGCTGCTGCGGCTGGTGCACGAGCGGCTGGACCGGACCGCCGAGCCGCCCGCGAACGCCCGGGTCCCCGACCTCACCGCGATCGGCCCCGAGGGCCGTACGGCCCGCACCGCACTGGCGTTGCGCGAGGCCGGCGGCACCCAGGGGTGGACGCTGCTCGACCACCCCATGCTCGCCCTGGACGTCGCCGGCTCCCCCGCCTACCTGGAGCCGGACGCCGTGGTCGTGCACCCGGACGGCAGCTGGACCGTCGTGGAGATCAAGTCCTTCCCGATGCTGGACGGTTCGGCGGACCCGTCGAAGGTGGGCGCCGCCGCCCGGCAGGCCGCGGTGTACGTCCTGGCGCTGGAGGAGGTCGCGGCCCGTATGGACCCGGCCCCCACGGTCCGCCATCGGGTCCTCCTGGTCTGCCCCAAGGACTTCTCCAACCTCCCCACGGCCTCCGCCGTCGACATCCGCAAGCAGCGCGCGGTCACCGCCCGCCAGTTGACCCGTCTCACCCGTATCGAGGACATCGCCGACGCCCTCCCCGAAGGCACCTGCTTCGCCCCGGACCTGCCTTCGGCCGAACTGACCGCCGCCGTCGAGTCGGTCCCGGCGGCCTACGCCCCCGAGTGCCTGTCCGCGTGCGAACTCGCCTTCCACTGCCGGACCAGCTCCCGCGAGGCCGGTGCGGTGACCTCCCTGGGCCGCTCGGTGCGCGCGGAGCTGGGCGGCCTGGCGACGGTGGAGGACGTCCTGGCGGCGGCCCGGGGAGAGGCGGGCGACCCCGACGACCCGGCGGTGGCGGCGCTGCGCAGGGCGGCGGAACTGCGCGCCGAAGCCCTGGGGGTGACCGCATGTCGCTGATCACCACGCTCGCCCGGCTGGAGGCCGTCAGCACCGGCCGTGCCCAGCCCGCCGCCACCGTCCGCCACCGGCACCTCGCCGACCGCCCCCTCGTCCTCGTGCCGCTGACCACCGCGGGCGAGGCCGGTGCCCCGCTCGGCGCGCTCGTGGGCACCGACCGGGACGCGCCGCACCTCCTGGTCGTACCGCAGCCGCGCGACCGGGACCTCAGGTTCGCGTTCCTGGCCGAGCTGGCGGATGTCGTCCTGCCGTACGTCGACGAGTACGCGGAGGCGGTCGAGGCCGCCGAGCGCAACGAGACCGATCCGGAGACCGGCAAGCGGGTCAAGGTCGAGGTCGAGCTGTGCGCGGACGCCCCGCAACTGATCCTGCCGAGCCGCGCGGGCGTCGATTTCGTACGGCTGCTCGGGCGGTCCATGCGTTTTCGGCGTACGGCGGAACAGGACCCGGAGACCCCGTATCCCGCCCCGCCCCGGGTGCCGCTGCTGGGCCGCTGGCTGACCCACTTCGGGGAGCGGGCCCGGGTCCCGGGATCCTCGCTGCTGCTGGCGATGACGGACGTACTGGCCCGGCACTGGTCCACCGGCCAGTCCACTCTGGAGGACCAGCACCTGGGCGCGCTGCTGGCGTGGATCGACCCGCCCGAGGGCCGTTCCGGCGCCGAGGCCGCGCTCACCGCCGAACTCGCCAGGGACGACCGCGGCCAGCTGCTGCACCCGCCCGCCGGGCCCGCCACCGACCCGGCGTTCGACAACAAGCTGCTCGCCCCCGCCCTGGAGCGCTACGACCGCGCGCGTACCGCCCTGGCAGCCGCCGAGGACGGACTGGAGGCCGACGACCGGCTCGGTGTGCTCACCGCCGCCGAGCGGGAGATCCGCGCCCTGGTCGTGAGCCGGACGCGCCCCACCTGGGACGCGGTGTGGCGGGGCCTCGACCTGCTGCGGGAGCTGCCCGAGGGCGCGCATGTGCAGGAGCGGTGGACGCGCGACCGCTGGTCGTTCACGAGCCACCGGGACCGTGTCGTCGCCGGTGAGCCCCCGCAGCCGCGCCGCGACGACGCGGTCACCGCCGCCAACAAGCTCGCCTCACGCGAACGCGAACAGGCCCGCCTGGAGGCGCAGGAGGCGCTCGACGACCCGCTGGTGATGGCCGGGCGGCGGCTGGCCGGGGAGGCCTTCGCCGGGGAGGTCACGGACGTCGTCATGACGTACAGCGAGGGCAAGCGGCCGAGCCCGCGCCCGCTGGTCACCGTACGGACCGACGACCGGCCGCATCTGGGCGAGCGGGCCAAGGTGTACCGCTCCCTGGGCGGCAAGCCGCAGTCCGCCGAGTTCGTGGCGTACGAGGAGGAGGGCGCGCTGATCGTCCTCAAGGTCCTCGACAAGATGGGCCGCGGCAAGGAGCCGGAGACCGGGTCCGTGCCCGAGAAGGGCGACCGGGTGTGCTTCACGCTCTTCGAGCACGAGCAGCGCGGCGGAGCGAAGCTGCCCGACCCGGAGAACACCCCGTGGACGCACGGCGGGCCGCCCGGTGAGGCGGTGCAGGAGAGCGCCGATCCCCTGACCCAGGAGGACGTCCTGTGACCACCCGCGCCTTCGACCCCGGCGCCGAGGCCGGCCGGGCCACCGCCGCCATCCTCCACGACACCCTGCACGGCACCGACCGCGGTGTCGTGGTCGACTCCCCGCCCGGCGCCGGGAAGTCCACGCTCGTGGTCCGGGCGGCGCTCGAACTGGCCGATGCCGGGCGCCCGTTGATGGTGGTGGCGCAGACCAACGCCCAGGTCGACGACCTCGTCCTCAGGCTCGCCGAGAAGAACCCGGACCTCCCCGTCGGCCGGCTGCACAGCAGTGACGCCGACCCGTACGACAAGGCGCTGGACGACCTGCCTCAGGTCCGCACATCGGCGAAGGCCGGCGAGCTGGCCGGGCTGCCCGTGGTGATCTCCACGGCCGCCAAGTGGGGGCACGTCAAGGTCGACGAGCCGTGGGCGCACGCCATCGTGGACGAGGCGTACCAGATGCGCTCGGACTCGCTGCTCGCGGTGGCGGGGCTGTTCGAGCGGGCGCTGTTCGTGGGTGACCCGGGGCAGCTGGACCCGTTCGCGATCGTGGGCAGCGAGCAGTGGGCGGGGCTGTCGTACGACCCGTCGGCCTCGGCGGTGACGACCCTGCTGGCGCACAACCCGCAACTGCCCCAACACCGCCTGCCGGTGTCCTGGCGGCTGCCCGCCTCCGCCGCGCCGCTCGTCTCCGACGCCTTCTACCCGTACACGCCCTTCCGTAGCGGCACCGGCCACGACGACCGCCGGCTCGCCTTCGCGATCCCCTCGGACGGCTCGGGTCCCGACCGGGTGATCGACGCGGCGGCCGAGTCGGGCTGGGGTCTGCTGGAGCTGCCCGCGCGGCACACTCCCCGCACGGACCCCGAGGCGGTACGGGCGGTGGCGGCCGTCGTACGACGGCTGCTGGACCGGGGAGGGGCCGCCACGTCGGAGCGCTCGCCCGACCCGGCCCCCCTGACGGCCGACCGCATCGCCGTCGGCACGGCCCACCGGGACCAGGCGGCCGCCGTCCGCGCGGCGCTCGCCGACCTGGGCGTCGGCGGCGTCACCGTCGACACCGCGAACCGCCTCCAGGGCCGCGAGTACGACGTCACGGTGGTCCTCCACCCCCTCTCCGGCCGCCCCGACGCCACCGCCTTCCACCTGGAGACCGGCCGCCTGTGCGTCCTGGCCTCCCGCCACCGCCACGCCTGCATCGTGGTCTGCCGGGCCGGGGTGAGCGACCTGCTGGACGACTACCCGTCCACGGAACCGGTCCAGTTGGGAACCCTGGTGAAGTTCCCGGACGGCTGGGAGGCGAACCACGCGGTACTGGCGCGGCTGGCCGAACACCGGGTGCCATGGCAACCGTGAGCGCCACCGCCCCCGCCGGACGGAATCCGGCCCTCTTGCACGGGCGCGGGACAATGGACGGTGGCCCGGCCGCAGGCGGGCCGTCGGTACGGACGACGTACGAGGAGGATGAAGACATGGCGGAGCCCACGCCGCGTCGGAACGAACCGCGGCTACGCCCCGCGCCCCTGCTGTTCGAGCCCACGCAAGTCGCGGACGACCCGGAGCACTTCTTCGACCTGGAGTCGATCGACGACCCCCGCGCGCTGCTGGCCCGGTCCACCGAGCTGGCGCACGCGTTCCGTGCCGCGGCCGACCGGGCCGTGGAGTTCCAGGCGATGGCGGCGGCCCAGCTGGCCGACCCGCGGCGCTTCGACCGGCTGACGACGGCGGACATCGCCGAGCGCGCCGAGTGGACCGAGGACTACGCGAAGAAGATGGTCGAGTTCGGCCGGGACCTGCTGGGCGGCGCGGAGGGCGGGGCGGGGCACGCCGATCCGGTGTGAACTGTTGCAGCCGTGACTCTCGTCAAAAATCCTTGGCATATGCCAGGTGGGCAAGATACTCCTTGCTGCCCCGCCCTGTCCCGGTTTCCCGCAACCCTCGGAGACGGTCCGCTCACGCCCGGTAAATGTAGGTGGCATGAGCACACGCGACGAACCGTTCTCAGACCGCTTCGACGTCTCGGGCGTCACCGCGGACGGAGCCGCCTGGCTCGCCTCGGCGGGACCGTACCCGCGCAGCACCCTGGCGTTCTGGGAGGAGCGGCCCACCGCCCCGGTGGTACTGCCCTGCGGTACCGCCTTCGACGTGATCAGCGCCCCCGCGGTCTTCGGGCGCGGGATGGTCGACCGGCTCTGGGACGAGGGGCCGGGCTCGGGGCCGGTGGCGGCGCTCAGGGGCCGGATGCTGCTGTTCGCGGCGCCGGGAACGGCCCAGCGGCTGCCGTCCCTGCTGCGCTGGGAGGAGTTCGGCCGTACGGCCGCGATCCCACCGCTGCTGTGTCACGGCACCGGCGACGCGGTGACCGTCCCGCCCCCGCTGGGCACCGCGAAGTCCACGCTGACGACCCGCTGGCTGGTCGCCCCCGACACCCGTCATCCCTGGCTGCCGGGGCCGGAAATCCTGGTCTGGGCGGCCGTGCGGGCGGCCCGCACGGCGGTGCGGATATCGATTTTTCCCCCGGCCGATCAGGATGCTAAGGTCTACGACGTCAGCAGGCGCCGCTAGCTCAGTTGGTTAGAGCAGCTGACTCTTAATCAGCGGGTCCGGGGTTCGAGTCCCTGGCGGCGCACAGACAACGAAGGCCCTCCGTGCAAACGGAGGGCCTTCGACATTGCGGCGAGCCGTTCCGACACCCGAGCAAGCCGCGGATCCGGAGTTCGGGTACCCAGTGGCGCACAACACGGGCAGGCTCTTCGCGTCGTGGGGAGCCTTTCGCGTACCGCCGGCTACCGGGGCGTGATCTCCACGTTCCATGCCCCCGAGGCGGTCCGGCCCGTCACCTTCACCCGTGCTCCGTCCCCCGGCACCGTGAAGCTCTCGCCCACGCTGACGGGGGCGTCCGCGAGGGGTGGGTAGACGGAGTTCTCCCAGCAGGCCTCGGTGCGGGGGTGGGCGTCGATGACCTGGACGGGGCCGCCGCCGGACGCGGCGCCGCTGTGGACGCGGTAGACGAGCACGCCCTGCCGGCAGACCGCCGCGTCGTTGCCGACCGCCCCGCGCGCCTCGAAGGCGAGCGCGCTGTCGGTCCCGGTGCGCACGACCGCGAGTTTGGTGCCGCGCCCCGGTCCGAAGATCCCGGCGTTGCCGGGGCCGGTCTCGAGCGGCTCCAGGGTCAGCCGGGCCGGCCGCGGCCCCCGTACGCACGCCACCTGCCGTCCCTCCAGCCAGCCCATCTTCCACTTGTGCCAGGCGAACAGGTCGGGGGCGAGACCGAACTGGCTGCCCATCAGGTCCCAGTCGCCGACGTACGTGTCCCAGTCGCCCTTGCCGTCCATCGGCCGGTGGTAGAGGTCCGGCAGGTCGAAGACGTGACCGGTCTCGTGGGCCAGGACGAGCCGGTCCGGCGGGTGCTTCTCGAAGACCGTGACGACCCGCCGGATGTCCGTGCCGTCGGCGCGCAGCGGGACGTCCAGGTTGACGACCTTCGTGGCGTCCGAGTCGACGCCGGGCGCGTCCGGGTCGGCGACGAAGTAGACGACGTCGTAGCGCGAGAAGTCGACCTGCCCGTCGGATGCGGCGAGCGCGTCGCGCAGGTAGGCGGCCCGGTCCTTGGCACTCCAGTCGCGCTGTATGGCGTACGCCGTGGACGGGTGCGGCATCCGGATCCAGTGCCGCAGCGGGTGCGGGCGCAGGGTGAAGCGGCCGTAGGAGGCACGCTCGAAGAAGCGGGTGGTGGCCGGGAAGTGATCGGCGGTCAGTTCGGCGGGGCTGGTCATGGGCCGGGCGTCCGGGAAGGAGAGGAAGACCATCACCGCGTCGAGGGAGCGGGCCGGACGCGGATAGGCCGTGTTCCAGGTGTCCACCCCCTCCGAGTGGTGGGCCTCGGTGCGCTCCAGCGTGCAGGGCCCCGAGGAGAAGGGTTCGGCGACCGAGGGTCCGGTGACGAGGGACGTGGCGGCGAGGGCCGCCACCGTGGTGAACACGGCCGCGGTGCTGCGCAGTCGGGGGCGCGGAAGGGTGCGCGGAAACGGGCGCGACAACGTGACCTCCGGGAGCGGTTCGCGGGACACCGCACCCAGCCTGTTCGTATTTGCGGTAATACGCCCTGTTTATCTGCACCGGATGAGTGAGATGGCGTGACCTGTCGAACCGCCCGACACCCCCGAATCACTCACGGAACGTCACAAGCGGTCCCGGGACCGAAGAACCCGTCCAGCTGCGGGCAGAAACGATCTGTCAGAAGGGGTTGCCGGTCATCGAGACTGGGCAATGGCTGGAAGGGCCTGGGGGCAACCTCTATGATCGGCACACTTTCCTGCGCGGACAGCGATCGAGTGCACTGCGGGAGCTAGCGGTGAACGGAACGTCCGAAGGGCCGGCGCCCGCGACAGACCTCGACGGGGCAGCCGTGACAGAGAGTGACATCACTGCGTCTGCTCGTATCGAGCCCCCGACGCACCGCGCGGCTTTCGCGGCAGCGCCGCTGGCCATGGCGGTGGTGGACCGCGAGGGCACGGTCGTCGACGCCAACCCGGCCTTCGGCGAGCTGCTCGGCGCCGTGCCGGAGGAGCTGGCCGGAGCGCTCGCCGCCGATCTGGTGGACCTGGCCTCGGAAGCCCGCACCTGGCACACCTACCGCGAGGTACTGCGCGGCCGGCAGGCGAAGCTGCGCTGCAAACGCCGGCTCAAGCATCCCGACGGACACTCGCTGTGGGCGCAGATCACGGTCGCGCCGCTGGCTGAGGGCCCCGAGGGCTCCCCCGGTGTCCTGCTCTCCGTCGCCGACATCACCGCCCGGCGTGAACTCCAGGCGCGGCTGCGGCACTTGCAGATGCACGACCCGGTGACCCGGCTGCCCAACCGCACCCTGTTCTTCGAGCGGCTGACGGCCACGCTGGAGGCGGAGTCGTACGAACAGGGCGGCACGGGCCGGATCGGTCTGTGCTATCTGGACCTCGACGGTTTCCAGGCCGTCAACGACACCCTCGGCCACCGGGTCGGCGACCGGCTGCTGGCCGCCGTCGCCGAGCGCCTGACGCGCTGCGCGGACGAGGCGGGCCACGGCCGGGCGACCACTCCCCTGGTGGCGAGGCTGGGCGGCGACGAGTTCGCCCTGCTCGTCGAGGACTCCACGGGCACGGATCAGCTCGCCGACCTCGCCGAGTCGCTGCTGAAGGCGATCCAGGCGCCCTTCGACGTCTCCGGTCACCGGATGTCGGTGTCGGCGTCGATCGGGGTCGTGGAGCGACAGGCGGAGGGCACCTCGGCGACGGGTCTGATGCAGGCCGCCGACACCACCCTGTACTGGGCCAAGGCCGACGGCAGGGACCGCTGGACGCTCTTCGACCCCGAGCGCAACGCCCACCGTGTGACCCGTCAGGCCCTCGCCTCCACGCTCCGTCCGGCCATCGAGCGCGGCGAGTTCCAGCTGGAGTACCAGCCGCTGGTGTGTATGGAGGACGGCCGGCTGCGCGGGGTCGAGGCGCTGGTGCGCTGGAACCACCCGCAGTTCGGGATGCTGACGCCGAATCGGTTCATCGCACTGGCCGAGGAGGACGGTTCGATCGTCCCGCTCGGCCGCTGGATCCTGGTCACCGCCTGCCGGCAGGCCCGTCAATGGCAGCTGGACCACCCCGACGAGCCGCCGATCTTCGTCAGCGTCAACGTGGCGGTCCGCCAGGTCTGGGACTCCGACCTGGTCGCGGACGTGGCGAAGACCCTCGCGGAGACCGGCCTGGCCCCCCACCTGCTCCAGCTCGAACTCACCGAGTCGGCGGTGATGGGCTCGGCAGGCCGCCCGCTGCAGGCCCTGCAGGCGCTGAGCGACATGGGCGTCGGGATCGCCATCGACGACTTCGGCACCGGCTACTCGAACCTCGCCTACCTCAGCCGGCTGCCGGTCTCCGTCCTGAAACTGGACGGTTCCTTCGTGCGCGGATTCCAGTACGAGGGTGAGGGCGTCGCCCCCAACCCGGCCGACGAGGTCGTCGTCGAGGCGATGATCCAGCTCGCCCACCGCCTGGGCCTCACCGTCACCGCGGAGTGCGTCGAGACCTCGGCCCAGGCCACCCGCCTGCGTCGTATCGGCTGCGACACCGGCCAGGGCTGGCTGTACTCGCGGCCGGTGTCGCCGGATCGTATCTCCGGGCTGATGGAGGCCCAGGTCTGAGCGTCAGACCGTCGGCAACCCGTAGGCGTCCGCGAGGAGTTCGTAGGAACGCAGGCGTACGTCGCCGCTGTGGGCGTTGCCCGTGAGCATCAGCTCGTCGGCGCCGGTGCGCTTGTGGAGGTCGTCGAGGCCGGAGCGGACCTCGTCCGGGGTGCCGTGGATGACGTTGGAGTTCCAGGAGGCGGCGAACTCCTCCTCCATGGGGCTGAACTCGTAGGCCTCGGCCTCCTCGGGGGTGGGGACCAGGCCGGGGCGGCCGGTGCGCAGCCGGATCATGTTGAGGGCGGCTGCGCGGACCTGGCGGCGGGCCTCCTTCTCGTCGTCCGTGGCGAGGGCGGAGACGCCGATGAGGGCGTACGGCTCGTCGAGGACCGCGGAGGGCCGGAAGGACTCGCGGTAGAGGCCGAGGGCCGGGACGGTGTTCTGCGCCGAGAAGTGGTGCGCGAAGGCGAACGGCAGACCGAGGGTGCCGGCCAGCCGGGCGCTGAACCCGGAGGAGCCGAGCAGCCAGAGCGGCGGGCGGTGCGGGGACTGGACGCCGCCGGGCGAGGTCGCCTGGACCGGGCCGGGGACCGCGTGGATACGGCGGTATGGGTGGCCGTCGGGGAAGTCGTCGTCCAGGAAGCGGGTGAGCTCGGCGAGCTGCTCGGGGAAGTCGTCGGCGCCCTCGTTGAGCCGGTCCGTGCGTCGCAGGGCGGCCGCGGTGCCGCCGTCGGTGCCGGGAGCCCGGCCGAGGCCCAGGTCGATGCGGCCCGGGGCCATCGCCTCCAGGGTGCCGAACTGTTCCGCGATCACCAGCGGGGCGTGGTTGGGGAGCATGACACCGCCCGAACCGAGCCGGATGCGGGTGGTGTGGGCGGCGAGGTGGGCGAGGATCACCGCGGGCGAGGAGGACGCCACGCCCGGCATGGAGTGGTGCTCGGCGACCCAGTAGCGGTGGTAGCCGCGGGACTCCGTGAGCCTGGCGATGGCGACGCTGGTGCGCAGGGCGTCGGTGGCCGTGCGTCCGGCGCCGACGGTGACCAGGTCGAGTACCGAGAGAGGTACGGGGGCGGTGCCCTGTGCAGTACCTCGGATCTCGTCTTCCGCCACGGTGGGGTGCCTCCTGCTCATGTGCCGTGCGCTGTCGTCCTGGCCACAACAGGAGAGTGTCCCCGGTTATTCCCGGGGCTCGGTCGCATGTCTCCCTGGAGCCCCATCTTCCGTATCCCGTACGGCACTTGACCGCTTGTCGCAGGGACCTCCGGGTACCCGGGGCGCACAACCTCACAAACTGGAGGGATCGCCCATGACGCGGGAGAACACGTCGCGGCCGTCGGACCTCGGACCGCTCGAACCCGGCACCGCACAGCGCGCCCAGTTGTCCGTCCGTATCGCCGACATCGCGTGGACCGCGCTGAGTGTCGTCGCCGCCCTGTGGGTGGTGCTGGCCACCGTCGACGCCGTGCGCGGCACCGGCTCGTGGGCCTACTGCGCGGTGTCCCTGGTACTGCTGGCCGTCGGCCTGACGATGCGCGTTCTCGGCATCCGCCGACGGGCCCGGACCAGCCTGTGAGGGAGGACACCGTGGAACGCGTCAACACCCTGCTCAGCAGGCATCTGTGGCTCCGGTTCGCGCTGTCCGTATTGCTCGCCTCCGCCATGGTCCTGCTGCTGTTCCCCGAGCAGTCGACCGCGTCGGTCCTGGTGCGCGTCGCCTTCGCCTCCCTCGGCGGGATCGTCGTCGTGATCGCCGTGCGCCGCAGGGAGAAGCGGGTCGCCGGATCGACCGGCGGTCTCGTCTCGCTGGACGGGAAGCTGCGCCGCGGCGAGGTCCCCACCGCGCCCGAGGAGCGGCAGGCCATGCGAGACCTGGTGGAACAGCGTCTGCATCGCACCCGGCATCGTGTCGCGGCCCAGATCTTCCTCGCCGTTCTGTCGGGAGCCGTCGTGGTGCTGACGGCCCTGACCGCGGGACCGCGGCAGACACTCGGCTTCGCCGGGTTCGGCGCTGCCTTCCTGGGCTGGCTCGTCCTCCAGGGCAACCTCCAGCACCGCCGGCTGCGCACCATGCGCACGGCGCTCACCACCGACGTCCCGCAGGAGCGTCGGTGGTGAGCGCCTGAAGCCACCTCGTGTCAGACCTGGACGATCGGCTCCTTCGTGAACAGCGCGCCCAGCGCGGGGGCGTTCACCCTGCGGTCCGTCAGGCGCAGGGCCTCCCAGACGGTGACCTGGTTCGCGGTGAGGACGGGCTTGCCGAGTTCCTTCTCCAGGGCCGGGATGTGGGTCGCCGTGTGGAGGGCGGTGTCCGGGAGGAGGACCGCCTCGGCGTCCGGGGAGTCGGCCGCCCGGGCCAGTGCGAAGACCTCCTCCTCGCCCCAGGTGCCGACCTCCGCCGCCGTGATGATCCCGGCGCCGTGGACCTGGACGACCTCCACTGCGCCCGCCCGCAGGAACCGCACGAACAGGTCCGCCACGTCGTCCGGGTAGGTCGCCGCGACCGCCACCCGCCCGGCCCCGATCTCCCGCGCCGCGTGCACGAAGGCGAAGGAGGTGGAGGAGGCGGCCATGCCTGCCGTACGGGCGAGGGCACGCACCTGCTCCTGCGCGCCCTCCCAGCCGTGCACGAAACTGCCGCTGGTGCAGGCCCAGACGACGGACTCGGCACCCGACATGCGCAGTTCCTCGACGCCCGCGGCGAGCCGTTCCGCCGAGCCCATCTCCAGCAGCGCGTCCACGCGGTGGGCGTCGGTGCCGATGTCGGTGTGGACCACGTCCAGGCGGATGTCGCTGCCCAGCAGCTGTTCGATGCGCGGATAGTCGTCCTCCGCGGAATGGCCCGGGTAGAGGAATCCGAGTGCGGTCATGTCCAGCCTTCCTGCTGCTGTTCTTCGTCCGGCAGTACGGGGCGTACGGGACCGCTCCTCGCCGCCGGGTCGATCAGCGCCTGGTACGGTCCCACGGCTCGGGTACCCAATCGGCGCAGCGCCGCCCACATCGTCACCTGGTTGGCCGAGATCACCGGGATGCGCAGTTCCGCCTCCAGTTGCGGGATGACGTCGTAGGTCGGCAGGTTGGTGCAGCTGATGAACAGCGCCTGGGCGTCGTGCCGTACGGCCTGGTGCGCCATCTCGGAGACCTGGCGGTACGGCACCTTCCAGATGTGCCGGGTCAGGCCCATGTAGGCGCACCCGGTGACCGTCACGCCCGCCTCGGCGACGTACTCCTCCAGGGACCGGGTCACCGACTCCGTGTACGGCGTCACCAGCGCCACGCGCGCCACGCCGAGCTCGGCGAGCGCGTCCAGCAGGGCGCCCGAGGTGGTCAGGGACGGGACCGCGCCCGCCCTGGTCATGGCGGCGCACATGGCCCGCTCCCCGGCGGTCCCGCCGACGAAGCTGCCCGAGGTGCAGGCGTAGGCGACGACCTCGGGGGCGATCGCGTGGAGGGTGCGCACCGCCTCGTGCAGGGTCTCGTGCTCGCTGACCAGGCGGGCCAGGTCGAGGCTGACCTCGACGGGGACGTACGGCGTGCGGGTCAGATGGAGCGAGATCTCGTCGGGGACCCAGCGCCACAGCTCGCGGTCGAGCGCGAAGTCGAAGGGGGCGACGACACCGACACCGCGCTGAGGGCGCGGACCACCCGGAAAGGAAACGTCCATGGCAGAGACCGGCCTCACGGTGAGAGACGGTGGGACAGCGGAACGTGCTCAACGCCTGTGTTGACGAAGGTAGGTTCGGGTGCGAGCGTGGTCAATCCGCCCATGTCACGCACACATCACATCGGTGTCACCGCCGGTGTTCCCGCCCACGTCAGACACCCGGCAGCCCCGCGACAATCCGCAGAAAACGGTGCCTCGATGTCCGTCCCCATCCTTCTGGTCCTTGACGCGGACCCCCCGCCGCGCCTCGGGAGCCTCACCGGCCGGGCCCGGATCCTGCACACCGACGAGGCCGGGCTCGCCGAGCGGCTGCCGGTCGCCGACGTGCTGCTGGTCTGGGACTTCACCTCGACCGCGGTGCGCGAGGCGTGGCCGGGCGAGGGCTCGCGACCGCTCTGGGTGCACACCGCGAGCGCGGGCGTGGACCATCTGATGTGCCCCGAACTCGTCGCCTCCGACACGAGGGTGACCAACGCCCGCGGTGTCTTCGACCAGCCGATCGCCGAGTACGTGGCCGCGCTGGTCCTGACGATGGCGAAGGACCTGCCCCGGACCCTGGAGCTGCAACGCGAGGGCGTGTGGCGGCACCGGGAGTCCCAGCGGGTGGCCGGCACGCGCGCGTGCGTGGTCGGTTCCGGGCCCATCGGGCGGGCGATCGTGAGCACCCTCAAGGCGCTCGGTATGGTCACCGCCCTGGTCGGCCGCCGCTCCCGCACCGGGATTCACGGCCCCGACGACCTCGACCGTCTGATGGCCCGCGCGGACTGGGTGATCGCGGCCGCCCCGCTCACCGCGGAGACGCACGGCATGTTCGACGCCCGCAGGTTCGGGATGATGCAGCCCTCCGCCCGCTTCATCAACATCGGCCGGGGCCAGCTGGTCGTCGAGGACGCGCTGGTGGAGGCGTTGTCCAAGCGGTGGATCGCCGGTGCCGCCCTCGACGTCTTCGACACCGAACCCCTGCCGCCCGACAGCCCGTTGTGGCGGGTCCCGGGACTGATCGTGTCCCCGCACATGAGCGGCGACACGATCGGCTGGCGTGATGAACTCGGCGCCCAGTTCGTGGAGTTGTACGACCGCTGGGAGGCGGGCCGCGCGCTGTCGAACGTGGTCGACAAGCAACGCGGGTACGTACCAGGGCACTGAACGTCGACGGAGGGGCACAGATGCAGGACCTCACCGAACTGACCGCCGTACAACTCGTCGAGGGTTACCGCAAGGGCGAGTTCAGCCCCGTCGACGCGACCCGGGCGGCCCTGGAACGGGCCGAGCGGATCCAGCCGGAGGTGAACGCCTTCGTGCGCGTGACCGGGGAGGAGGCCCTGACGCGGGCCCACGCGTCGGCCGACCGGTGGCGGCGCGGGGAGCCGTCCGGCGCGGTCGACGGCGTGCCGGTCACGGTGAAGGACATCCTGCTGATGCGCGGGGTCCCGACGCTCAAGGGCTCCAGAACGATCTCGGAGCAGGGGAGTTGGGAGGAGGACGCCCCTTCGGTGGCCCGGCTGCGGGAGAGCGGCGCGGTCTTCCTCGGCAGGACCACGACCCCGGAGTTCGGCTGGAAGGGCGTCACGGACTCGCCGTTGTCGGGTGTGACCCGCAATCCCCACGACCCGACGCGTACCGCGGGCGGCTCCAGCGGGGGCGCCGCGGCGGCCGTGGCGCTCGGCGCGGGGCCGCTCGCGCTGGGCACGGACGGCGGGGGCAGTGTCCGTATCCCGGCCGCGTTCTGCGGGATCTTCGCTCTGAAGCCGACGTACGGCCGGGTGCCGCTCTACCCGGCGAGCGCCTTCGGGACCCTCGCCCACGTGGGCCCGATGGCCCGCGACGCGGCCGACGCGGCGCTGCTGCTCGACGTGATCGGGGTGCCGGACTCCCGCGACTGGTCGGCGCTGGGCCCGGCGGCCGGCCCGTACACGGCGGCGCTGCCGGGCGGGGTACGGGGCCTGCGGGTCGCGTACTCCCCGTCCCTCGGCGGCCAGGTCGCCGTGCAGCCCGGGGTGGCTGCCGCGGTCCGCCGTGCCGTGGAACGCCTCGCCGAACTCGGCGCGTACGTCACCGAGGCCGACCCCGACTTCGCCGATCCGGTGGACGCCTTCCACACCCTGTGGTTCAGCGGGGCGGCCCGCGTGACCCAGCATCTCGGTCCGCACCAGCGGGAGTTGCTGGACCCGGGGCTCCGGGAGATCTGCGGTCTGGGGGCGCGCATGAGTGCGCTGGACTACCTCGCCGCGGTGGACGTCCGGATGGAACTCGGCCGCCGGATGGGGCGTTTCCACGACTCCTACGACCTGCTGGTCACCCCGACCCTCCCGATCACCGCGTTCGAGGCGGGCACCGAGGTGCCGAAGGGCTCGGGGCACCACCGCTGGACGGGCTGGACGCCGTTCACGTACCCCTTCAACATGACGCAGCAGCCGGCGGCGAGCGTGCCCGTAGGCACCGACGGCGACGGGCTGCCGGTGGGACTCCAGATCGTGGCCGCCCGGCACCGGGACGACCTGGTGCTACGGGCGGCTCACGCGCTGTACGAGGCCGACGCGGCGGGCATCCGGCCGCCTGCCCGGGTCGGCGTGGAGTGAGCGCTACGCCCGGCTGAAGCGGAGGCTCTCGCCGAGGGCGCCCGCCCGCCAGAGGTCGTTGCAGCCGTCGGCCAGGGCGTCCAGTCCGTCCACGACCTGCCCCCACACGATCCCCGGCACCCAGCCCACGTCGCCGTTCAGGAGCAGGTTGTTGCGCTCGTAGAACAGGGCCAGGTCGACCAGGGTGGTGCCGGCGCGGACCTCGCGGTCGTAGCCGTAGGACTTGGTGCCGAGTTCGGCGCCCGCGAAGGAGAAATAGCAGAGATCTCCGGGAATTGGAGTAACTGTCGGATTTTCCAGTGGTGGTTCCGTTTCCGCGAAAGGTGGGAAAAGGGCGTAGATCTCATTGCGCGCGTATTTCGCGTGATAGACGTCACCGGCGAGCGGGAGCGCGTCCCACACTGCGCCGCAGGTGATCGGTGCCCGGTCGTCGAGAAGCTTTGCCGTGGCGGTGATCCCCCGCTTGACCAGCGAGACTTCGATGTAACGGTCAGCCATGCATTCCATGGTGCCCCGCCGGTCAAGAGGGCATCGGCGCGGAACGGGGCTCAAATCGGCCTGCATAAGTCGCATCCGGTCGGGTAGCCGCGCCGCCATGGCTCCACCACTGGAACATGGCGAACACATATCCGGGACCACCCGCCGATCGCTGCTCGCGGGGGTGGCGGCGCTCGGTGCCCTGGGCGCGGCCGGCTGCTCACGCGTGGCCACCGCCTCCGCCACAGGCGGCGGTGAACTGCTCGACCGGCTGCGCGCGGCAGGTGTCGTACGGCTGGGAATCGCGGGTGAGATCCCCTTCGGGTACATCGACAAGAACGGCGATCTGACCGGGGAGGCACCCGAACTCGCGAGGGTCGTGTTCAAGCGGCTCGGGGTGGACCGGGTGCAGCCCGTGCCGACCGAGTTCGGGTCGCTCATCCCGGGGCTCACGTCGCAGCAGTTCGATGTCGTGGCCGCGGGGATGTACGTGACCCCCGAGCGCTGCGAGCAGGTCATCTTCGCCGACCCCGACTACCAGATCCAGGACTCCTTCGTCGTACGGAAGGGGAATCCGCTGGGTCTGCACAACTACCAGGACGTCGTCAAGAAGAAGGCGCGGTTCAGCACGGCGACGGGGAACGCGCAGATCGACTACGCCATCGCCGCGGGGTACAAACGGAGCGACATCCTGCTCGTCCCGGACCAGGTGGCGGGGCTGAACGCCGTGGAGGCCGGCCGCGTCGACGTGTTCGCCGGGACCGCCGTCACCACCCGTGCGGTGGTACAGAAGTCCAGCAAGGCGGAGGCGACCAAGCCGTTCTCCGCGATCGTGGACGGCAAGCCGCACATCGACGGCGGCGCCTTCGCGTTCCGGCCGACCGAGACGAATCTGCGGGACGCCTTCAACGTCGAGCTGCACAAGCTGAAGAAGAGCGGCGAGGTGCTGAGGATCCTCAGGCCCTTCGGGTTCACGCAGGCCGAGATGACGGACCTGACCGCGAAGGAGCTCTGCGGCGGATGACTACCGGACTCTGGGAACTGGTCCTCAAGGGCATCTGGACGACCGTCCAGCTACTGGTCTTCAGCTCACTCCTCGCCGCCGCCGTGTCCTTCGTGGTCGGCGTCGCGCGCACCCACCGGCTGTGGATCGTCCGCTTCCTCGCGGGCTTCTACACCGAGGTGTTCCGCGGGACCTCGGCGCTGGTGATGATCTTCTGGGTGTTCTTCGTGCTGCCCCCGGCCTTCGGCTGGCAGCTGGTCCCGATGTGGGCGGGCACGCTCGCACTCGGGCTGACCTACGGGGCGTACGGCTCCGAGATCGTGCGCGGGGCGCTCAAGGCGGTCGACCCGGCGCAGCAGGAGGGCGGGATCGCGCTGAGCTTCACGCCCTGGCAGCGGATGCGGCTGATCCTGCTGCCGCAGGCGGTGCCGGAGATGATCCCGCCGTTCTCCAACCTGCTGATCGAACTGCTCAAGGGCACCGCGCTGGTGTCCGTGATGGGCATGGGCGATCTGGCGTTCAGCGGCAACCTGGTGCGGCTCGCCCTCCAGGAGAGCGCCGGGATCTACACGTATCTGCTGCTCATCTACTTCGTGATCGCGTTCCTGCTGACCCGGTTGATGCGCGGTCTGGAGAAGAAGCTCAAGGCGGGGGTCGGCAAGGAACCCACGCGTGAGGTCAAGGTGCCCCAGCCTGTCGGAGGTGGTGTCGGATGACATGGGACTGGAGTGCCGTAGGCGACTTCATGCCGCAGTTCTGGGACGGACTGCTGGTCACCCTGCAGGCCCTGGCGCTGGGCTCGCTGATCTCGTTCGCGCTCGGGCTGGTGTGGGCGCTGCTGATGCGCGCGCCGTCGCGGTTCGTGCGCTGGCCGGTGGGGGTGGTCACGGAGTTCGTGCGCAACACCCCGCTGCTGGTCCAGCTGTTCTTCCTCTTCTATGTGCTGCCCGAGTGGGGTGTGACGCTCTCGGCGCTGGCCACCGGTGTCATCGGGATCGGGCTGCACTACTCGACGTACACCATGCAGGTCTACCGGGCCGGTATCGAGGCGGTGCCCGCCGGCCAGTGGGAGGCGGCGACGGCGCTGAACCTGCCGCGGGTGCGGACCTGGCAGGTGGTGATCCTGCCGCAGGCGATCCGCCGGGTCGTGCCGGCCCTCGGCAACTACGTGATCTCGATGCTCAAGGACACACCGCTGCTGATGGTGATCACGGTCCTGGAGATGCTCGGCCAGGCGCGGCTGTACTCGCAGCAGCACTTCCAGTTCACCGAGCCCCTGACCGTCATCGGCGTGGCCTTCATCGTCATCTCCTATCTGGCCTCCCTTCTTCTGCGATCCCTGGAGCGACGTCTTGTCCGCTGACACCCCTCTCATGAAGGAATCCGACGCCAACACCAACCCGCCGGTGGACGGCAGCGAGCTCATCCGCTTCGAGAACGTGACCAAGCGCTTCGGGTCGAACACGGTCCTGGACCGGCTGAACTTCTCCGTGGACTCCGGCAAGCACGTGACGCTGATCGGTCCCTCGGGGTCCGGCAAGACCACGATCCTGCGGATGCTGATGACGCTGACCGAGCCCGACGAGGGCACGGTCTCCGTCGACGGCGAGAAGCTGTTCCCGGCGCCCGAGAAGCAGCTGCGCGAGGTGCGGAAGAAGATCGGGATGGTCTTCCAGCAGTTCAACCTGTTCCCGAACATGTCGGTGCTCAGGAACATCACCGAGGCCCCCGTCACCGTGCTCGGCCTGCCCAAGGACGAGGCGGAGGCACGCGCGCGTGAGCTGCTCGACCTGGTGGGGCTCGCCGACAAGGCCGGCGCCCGGCCGACCCAGCTGTCCGGTGGGCAGCAGCAGCGGGTGGCGATCGCGCGGGCGCTGGCCATGCGGCCGCGGGTGCTGCTGCTCGACGAGGTGACCTCGGCGCTCGACCCGGAGCTGGTCGCGGGCGTGCTCGACGTACTGCGGGACATCGCCCGCACCACCGACATCACGATGCTCTGTGTGACCCACGAGATGAACTTCGCCCGGGACATCTCCGACCAGGTCCTGATGTTCGACTCCGGTCGCATCATCGAGTCGGGAACCCCGGAAAAGATCTTCAGCGACCCCGAGCAGGACCGCACCCGGGAATTTCTCAGCGCGGTTCTCTGACCACAAGAAGTGAACGAAGTTCAATCTTCGAGGTCCCCGGCTCGGGTGGTGCCTGTGGCATATGCCAGCGTGTCAGCGCCCCTGCTGGGAGGCCCGGGCCGGGGCCTGAATCTCGTCAACACCCGCTCACTACCGGCCTTTTGACGGCTATCGTGGGAGGGATCGCTTTTCGGATACTGCCCAGTAGTAGTGCACCGAGCGAGCCGCAGGGGGAAACACCGTGGCGCTGAAGCACGAGCCGACCGCGCCGTACCACTCGGCCCAGGACGCACTGCGCGTCCTGGAGACGGTGGCACGGCACTCCACCGGAGTCACCGACGTCGAACTCGCCCGCACCACCGGTCTGGACCCCGAGCGGCTGACCGCGCTCCTGAGGATGCTGCGCCGCGAGGGATACGTCGAGCAGGTCGCCGACGGCGCGTACGTGACGGGCGAGGCCCTGACCAGGCTCAGCTCCACCCACGAACGCGACCAGGCCCTGCGCGCCCAGCTCCAGCGCACCCTGGACGAGCTGCGCGACTCGATCGGCGCGGCGATCTACATCAGCCGGTACGTCGACGGCGAGGTCACCATCTCCCAGTACGCCGACGGTCCCGCGACCCCCGCGGTCAACGAGTGGGTGGACTTCCGCTCCTCCGCGCACGCCACGGCCCTCGGCAAGAGCCTGCTCAGCCAGCTCGACCACAACGGCCGCCGCGACCACCTCTCGCGCCACCGCATGACCCGCCTCACCTCGCGGACCATCACCAACGACAGGCTGCTGCTCTCCCGCCTGGAGGCCCAGCCGCCGACGGTCCCCCACCTCGACCTCCAGGAGTACGCGGTGGGCACGGTGTGCGCGGCCGTCCCGATCACGGCGGGCTCGTCGGTGGGCTGCCTGGCCCTGTCCCTCCCGATCGCCCAGGCCCATCGGCTCCGCCAGGCGACGGACCGGTTGAACAGGGCCGCGGCACCGGTCCTGCTGTCCCTGGCGATCTGAGGCCCCCGCAGGTGGTCGGAAGCACCCCCGCGGACCGGGTATTATTTTCCCTGTCGCCAGCCGCCGAAGGCGGAGGGCGAGAGTCATGCGCCGCTAGCTCAGTTGGTTAGAGCAGCTGACTCTTAATCAGCGGGTCCGGGGTTCGAGTCCCTGGCGGCGCACCGGTGAAGGGCCTCTCGTGGGAGCGAGGGGCCCTTCGGCGTACCCCGGCCCACCGCGGGGCGGCTGGGGGTCTGGGGGTTATCCCCCAGAAGACACAGCATCAGCGGGTCCGGGGTTCGAGTCCCTGGCGGCGCACCGGTGAAGGGCCTCTCGTGGGAGCGAGGGGCCCTTCGGCGTACCCCGGCCCACCACAGGCAGGGTCTTCGGCGTCCCGCAGGCGGCGGTACGTCCGCTCGCCGGGTGGTCGCCACCAGACCGGGTCGGCGCACCGCACCCCTTCCTTCCGCAGCCGGGCCCGGTGGATCTTGTTCGTCGCGGTGACCGGCATCCGCTCGACCACCCGTACGAACCGGGGTGCCATCTTCGTCCCGAGATCGGGCTGGGCGGCCAGGAAGTCCGCGAAGGCCACCGGCTCGAAGGTCCCGGCGATCGTCGCCATCACCTGGTCCCCGGTCACCGGATCGGGCACCGCGTACACGGCGACGGCCGCCGCCCCCTCGTACCGCGCGAGGATGTTCTCGATCATCGCGGCGGCCAGGTTCTCGCTGTCGACGCGGAGCCGGTCGTCGGTGCGTCCGGCGAAGTAGAGGTAGTCGTCGGCGTCCCGGTAGAAGAGGTCGCCGGTCCAGTACCAGCCGTCCCGGAGCCGCTCGGCCTGCGCCTGCGCGTTCCGCCAGTACCCCTCGAAGGGGTTCGGCCCCTTGTTCACCAGTTCCCCGATCGCCTCGTCCCCGTTCAGCAGCCGCCCGGCCGCGTCGAGAACGGCGGGCGGGCACTCCGCTCGTGTCTCCTGATGCAGTACGGCGAGCCCCGGCCCGGCCCGGCCGACCGCCCCCTCTGGAGTGCCGGGCGCCCACTGGATCGCCGCCCCGCCCTCGGAGGACCCGTACCCCTCGACCAGCCGCACCCCGAACCGCCGCTCGAACGCGGCCGCGTCCACCGCACCGGCCTCGGTGCCGAAGCCGAGCCGCAGGGGGTTGTCCCGGTCGTCCTCCCGCGGCGCGGTGGCCAGGACGTACTGGATCGCCCGGCCGACATAGGTGAAGTACGTCGCCCCGTACTCCCGTACGTCCGCCAGGAACCCCGACGCCGAGAACCGGCGCCTGAGCGCGACCCCCGCCCCGCTCGCCAGCGCGGGCGCCCAGTCGGCGATCACCGCGTTGCCGTGGAACATCGGCATGCAGACATAGTGCACGCCGTCCGGGCCGAGCCGGAACTGGTCGGCCAGCGAGCGCCCGGCGGCGGCCAGGCGGCCCTGGGAGCAGAGCGCCGCCTTGGGGGCGCCGGTCGAGCCGGAGGTGAAGTAGAGGAGGAGGCGGTCGTCGGGGGCGGCGCGGGAGGCGTCCGGTTCGGCGCCGGCGTAGGGCGCGAGCAGGGTGTCGTACTCCTCGGTGCCGGTCACCAGCAGGCGGACACCGGGCAGGTCGAGGCCCCGCAGCAAAGGCAGTTGGGACGGCTCGGTGATCAGCAGGCGGCACTCGGTGTGCAGGATGTCGCGGGCGAGCTCGGGTCCCCGGCGGGTGGGGTTGATACCGGCGACGGCGGCACGGGAGAGCGCGGCCGCACTCAACCACAGAGGATATTCAGGGGTGTTGTCGAGGAGGACACCGATATGGGCGCCCGGCGGCAGCAGATCGGTGAGCAGGGCCGCCCGTGCGGCGGCGCCCGCGGCCACCTCGTGGTGGGTGTGCGCCCGCCCCTCGAACCACAGCCCGGGACGGTGGTCGCCCCACCGCCCGGCGACGAGCTCCGCGACCGTGCGCATCCTGGAGTCCATGGATCCGCACGGTAGTTGACGGACCGTCAGATGTGGAGCCCTAGGACAGCGCGGTGACGGCGATCATGAAGACCCCGCAGACCAGTACGACCACACCGGCGCCGGCGACCACCGCGCAGGCGGCACACCCGTGCCCGCCACGGCCGGGGCGGGCCGTCGCCACGACGTCCGGGCCGTCGGCGTAGTGGACGGTGACGATGTCGCCCTCGAGCGTCGTCCCCGGACCGCCCTCCTCCTCGAACCGGACGACCCGGCCGTCACGGGCCCTGAACTCGTACACATGGCGCAGGCTGGTGTACACCCGGGTGTCACCGCCCCCGCGCGCCGTCGCGTACACCCGCAGGCACCGCGCCTCGGCGGTCAGCCCGCTCTGCCAGGCACTGCGCGCCCGGTTCCAGCGCCGCACCACGAGGTACGCGCCGAACAGGGCCACGGCCATGATCTGGACGGGAATGAGGTAGAAGAAGACGTCCATGACAGATCCCCCGAGGTCAGGCACCGATCGCATGATCGTGTGGGGGAACCTACCCCGGGGGAAGCCTGGACTGCCTCAAGCGATGCTCAGAACGTGACGTCCGAGCAGGCGTAGAACGCGTTCGTGGTGTCGGCGACCGTCCACACCGCGACGATGACGTGCCGTCCGCTGAGCCCGGACGGCAGGGTGCCGCTGTGCGAGAGGGTCGAGGGGGGTCGTTGGCCGTTGTAGGGGACGGTCAGGAACGGGGTGAGGTTGAGGTCGGAGCGGGCGAGGTTGTGGTTCTGGTTCCAGCCCGCCCTGGTGACGTAGTACTTGAAGTCGGTCGTGGCGTGCATGGCGGTGAACTGCCAGCGGAACGTGTAGCTCTGACCGCCCGTCACCTTGGTCGCCGGCCAGGCCGTGCCCGCCGGTGTCCTCGGTGCGCTGAGCTGGCTGAAGCGGCTCGCGCCGCCGTTGCATATCTGGCCGTCGGCGGGTCCGGCGGCCGGGAAGCCCTTGAGGCCCTCGACGCTCTGCGGCTCCCACTGGATGTCGCCGCAGTTCGTCACGGTGCCGTTCTGGCAGAGCTTCTGCCTGCTGATGGGGAGGTCGGTGTAGCCGTGGCCGCTCGCACCGCCGGACGAGAGCACCAGCGCGCCCGTCGTCGTGAGCCCGAGCGCGGCGGCGTACCACTTGGTCTTTTTGCGCATGCTGCCGCTCCTGGAGAACGTGGGGGATGTTCCGTGAGGCGTGCAGGTCTAGACCAAGTCCCAGAATATTGCCGTTACTTGAGCATGTCCAGACCAATCACTGGCCCGTCTCTCCCCGTCCCGAACAGAAGGCCACCGTCAGGTCCTTGACCAGCGCCCTGCGTTCGTAGTCGTCCATCTCCACCAGGCCCCGCATGGTCAGCCGGGTCACCGTGTCCTCCACCGAGTCCACGACCGACGTCAGCACGGTGGCCCGGTGCTGGGCGTCCAGGGCGGCGATACGGCGGCGGTGCATCGCGGCGGCGACCTCGGGGGCGTACTCGATGCGCAGCGGCTGGACCGAGAACACCTCGACGCCGACGGGCGCCGTCTCCGCGGCCACCAGCCGGGTCAGCGCCTCCCCGGCCGCGTCGGCCGAACCCCGGCCGGACCCCGGCGCCTCCACCGGGACCCTGGCCAGCGCGGCCTCGACGCACTCGCGCAGATACGTCTCGTGGTCGTCGACGCCCAGCGTGGCCCGCGCGGTGTCCCGCACCCGCCACACCACGAGCACGACGACCCTCAGCGCGACCCCGCTCGCGTCGGCGGCGTGCATCGGCTCGCCGCGCCAGTGCCGCAGCCGTACGTCGACCCGGCGGCGCAGCAGCAGCGGGTTGACCCACATCAGACCGGTGCGCCGGACGGTCCCGCGGTAGCGGCCGAACAGCCCGAGCACCCAGGCGCGCCCGGTCCGGCCCCGGGCCAGTCCGCCGAACCCGAACAGGCCGAGGGCACCGGCCCCGGCGTACGCCGCCCACTGCGCCGGACCGAGGCCCGCTCCCGCGTACCACGGCAGCCGCAGCGCCTGCAGGGCGAGCGGCGGCAGCACGCCCGCCCACCACGAGGTGACCGCGCACCCGGCCAGCCCGCAGGCGCCCGCGAGGACGCCCACCGAGCCCGGCAGCACCCGTGCGGGGTGCTCGGCCAGTTCGGGGTCGACCTCGGGGGCGGACCGCGGGGTGACCTGAGCGGGCCCGCGCAGCCGGGGCTGCTCCCCCGTGCCCTGCCGGCGCGCCACCACCGCGGGCCTCAGCGGCACCGACACCGGGTCGGGGTCGTCGCGGAACAGCAGATGGACCGGGATCTCGGTGGTCGCCTCGTTCTGGATGAGCCGGGCGGGACGTGCGTGCCCCTCGGACTCCGGTGTGGGTGAAGTGGTCGTGCTCATGCGTGTCTCCAGCCTCCGCGCCAGATGTCACAACAGGTGATTACGAGAAGAGCCGCCGCCAGGTCTCCGGTCCCGGGTAGCCGTCCGCCGCGCCGCCGCGCCAGCCCTGGGCGCGCTGGAAGGCCTCGACGCCCCGCCGGTCCGGCTCGCCCCAGCGTGGCCCCGGGGGGCTCGTGTAGTACTTGCCGAACCCCTTCTTGACCAGCTGTCTGCCGAGCCGGGTGACGTACTCGTTGGTCGCGCCGGGCCGGAACATCGCGCGGCCCGGGTAACCGGGGACGCCGTGCGAGGAGGGGGCCGGCGGTCCCGCCGCCCCCGCGACGACGTCCTTGCCGCCGCCGGTGATCAGCAGCGTCCAGGTCTGCGCCCCGGGCAGCCCGTCCGCGTCGTCGCCCCGCCAGCCCTGCGCCTGCTGGAACGCCTGGGTGGCCCTGCGGTCCGCGTCCGTCCAGCGGGGGCCGGGACCGGAGGTGTAGTAGCGCCCGGCGCCGCGC
This sequence comes from Streptomyces sp. NPDC031225, assembly GCF_055570355.1. Classification (NCBI taxonomy): domain Bacteria; kingdom Bacillati; phylum Actinomycetota; class Actinomycetes; order Kitasatosporales; family Streptomycetaceae; genus Streptomyces; species Streptomyces sp. NPDC031225. The sequence continues at coordinate 134,337 of NZ_JBVIHJ010000023.1, forward strand.
TTCACGAGCATGCGGCCGAGCTGGGTGACGTACTTGTTGTTGGCCCCGGGACCGAAGTAGGCGGCCCCCGGGTAGGGCGTCACCTCCGGCGCCTCGGGCTTGGCGGTGTCGGGTTCGGGGGTGCCTGTTTCGCCGCCCGCCGTACCGGCCGCGAGCCCCTTGTACCGGTAGGCGACGTACCGGGCCGAGTTGCTCCAGTAGGCGTACGGGGTGGCCTGCTTGCGGGCGTTCGGGCGGGTCTCCTCGTAGGCGAGGTAGTAGGTGTGCGTGTAGTCCGTCCAGCCGCCGAACAGGACGACGTGGGAGCCGTTCTCGGGGTTGTCCGGGTTGTGGAAGAGCAGGATGTCGCCGGGCTGGAGGTCGTCCTTGGCGATCCGCACCCCGTACTGGCCGAGGCTGCCCGTCCACTCGTTGCCCGGCAGGTTCCAGGCCATGGACACGAAGCCCGAGCAGTCCTGCCGGTAGCCGTCGCCCCAGTACGCGGACATGCTGTACGGCACCTTCGCGGCGACCCACAGCTTGGCGCGCCTGATGATGTCGGCACGGGTGGTGACCGGCGTCCTGATGACCGCCGGCCGTCCGCCGGGACTGTGCAGCGGGGCCTTGTGGCCCTGCGGGGTGGTGGGTTCGTCACCTGCGGGAACGCCCGGACGGGAGGGGACGTGGGGGGCGGCGAAGGCCGGGGCCGCGTGCATCGCACCGAGGGCGGTGGAGGCCGCGGCGGCGAGGATGAGGGCCCGGGCGGCGGCGGGGTGGCCACCGGTCGACCGCGGGAGGACACGCCGCCAGTGGACGCATCCGGGGCAGTCGCAGTCGTCCGCGGGATCGATGTCCTCGAATACCGGAGTCTCCATGCGACGCCCCTCACACTCCAGGTCAAAATGTCCGCAACTGTGCACATTGCCCAGTTTCTCAACTGTCGCCCCGACGCGCATGCTGACGGTCCGAATGATGTACGGCGTCCCGGAGCACCCTTCGGCGTCCGGTACAGTTGCGCAGGTCAGCAGGCGCCGCTAGCTCAGTTGGTTAGAGCAGCTGACTCTTAATCAGCGGGTCCGGGGTTCGAGTCCCTGGCGGCGCACTGACGAAGGGCCTCTCGTGAGAACGAGGGGCCCTTCGACGTATCCCCGGCACACCGCGAGACCGGCTGGGGGCCCGGGGGTCGCCCCCCGGAAAGACACAGCATCAGCGGGTCCGGGGTTCGAGTCCCTGGCGGCGCACTGTCGAAGGGCCTCTCGTGAGAACGAGGGGCCCTTCGACGTATCCCCGGCACACCGCGAGACCGGCTGGGGGTCTGGGGGTTACCCCCAGAAGACACAGCATCAGCGGGTCCGGGGTTCGAGTCCCTGGCGGCGCACAGACAACGACAGGCCTCCGTGAAAGCGGGGGGCCTGCCATGTTTCCTGGAGCTGCTTCGACGCCCGGGGACGGCCGAGGGCCCGGGGGTCGGGTCCCTGGTGGCGCGCGGGCATGTGAGGTTTCTCGCTCGGGCCGGGGGGCCTTGTTGTATGACAGGCGCCACATTGAACGCGTATGACCGGTAAACACCGCGTTTCGCATCTTGCGATCATGATGAGCACCGTAGAACCCTGGATTTCAAGATGCTGCGTATACGCGGCAGTTGGGGGGCAAGGAGCCGGTTGCCGGTCTTGCGGGGAAAGGGGGCCCCGTTGCCGAGGACGCCGAGGGGGGCGTCTGCAACCGGAAGGTCGCGGTTACCTGTCTATTGCTGTGAAGATTGTGGTGACTGCGGCCCACCACTGATACGCCTGTGAAGGTCGAGGGGGACCAGAGCAGTCGTAAGGAACCGACGACACGCGGTTGATCCGTGTGTGGGGGGATGACTCATGACGTCGACGCCGACGGGCGCCCGGCAGAACTTCGACCCGTCCGAAACGACGCAGCTCAGGCTGCCATCACATCGGACCGGCGCACTGGGCCGGATAAAGAAGACGCTTCCGAAGTACGACTACGAGCACTACAGCAGACTGGCAGGACCCCTCACACAGCCCGACCCGGACAAGCCCTACAAGGTCCAGTACCGCTCGCTGATCTCGCAGGAGCCGCACCGCATCCGGGTCGCCCTGATGCTGGCCGCCGCTCCGCTGCTCTCGCTGGTCCTGCTGGCCTGGCTGCTGCAGCCCGAGCACTGGACCGAGCGCGACTACCCGGCCTTCTCCTGGCTGCCGGCCCTGGACATCGTCATGCTCGTCTCGATCGGCCTGATCGAGTTCTTCCGCTGCATGAACGTGCTGTCCAACGCGCACGCCACCCTGGTCGCCCGCGACCCGGTACCCGTCGTGCCCGAGACCGGCACCAGAGTGGCGTTCCTCACCTCCTTCGTGCCCGGCAAGGAGCCGCTGGAGATGGTGACGAGAACGCTGGAAGCCGCGGTGAAGATCCGCCACCGCGGCCTCCTGCATGTCTGGCTCCTCGACGAGGGCGACGACCCGGCGGTCAAGGAGGTCTGCGCCCGGCTCGGCGTGCACCACTTCTCCCGCAAGGGCGTGGAGAAGTGGAACCAGCCCAAGGGCCCGCACCGCGCCAAGACCAAGCACGGCAACTACAACGCCTGGCTGGACGCGCACGGCGACCACTACGACTACTTCGCCTCCGTGGACACCGACCACGTGCCGCTGCCCAACTACCTGGAGCGGATGCTCGGCTTCTTCCGCGACCCGGACATCGGCTTCGTGATCGGCCCGCAGGTGTACGGCAACTACGACAACTTCGTCACCAAGGCCGCCGAGTCCCAGCAGTTCCTCTTCCACGCGCTGATCCAGCGCGCCGGGAACAGGTACGGCTCCCCGATGTTCGTGGGCACGTCAAACGCCGTACGGATCAGGGCGCTGAAGCAGATCGGCGGCCTGTACGACTCGATCACCGAGGACATGGCGACCGGTTTCGAGATGCACCGCCACAAGAACCCGGCCACCGGCCGCAAGTGGCGCTCGGTCTACACCCCGGACGTGCTCGCGGTCGGTGAGGGGCCCAGCGCCTGGACGGACTTCTTCACCCAGCAGATGCGCTGGTCGCGCGGGACGTACGAGACGATCCTCAAGCAGTACTGGAAGGGCTGGTACTCGCTGCCGCCGAGCAAGCTCTTCAACTACACGATGATGATCATCTTCTACCCGATGTCCGCCCTCAACTGGATCCTCGCGGCCCTGAGTTGCGCGCTGTTCCTGGGCCTGGGCGCCTCGGGTGTGAACATCGACCCGACTGTGTGGCTGATGCTCTACGGCAACGCCTCCGCGCTCCAGATCGGCCTGTACATCTGGAACCGCCGGCACAACGTCTCCCCGCACGAGCCCGAGGGTTCCGGCGGTGTCGCGGGCATGGTGATGTCGGCACTGTCCGCCCCGCTGTACGCGAAGGCGCTGGTCGACGCGCTGCTGCGGCGCAAGAGCACGTTCGTGGTGACGCCCAAGGGCGACTCGGCCAGTCCCGACCGCTGGTTCGCGACCTTCCGGTACCACTGGTACTTCATCGCGATCTTCGGTGGCTCGATCGGCACCGGTGTCGCCCTCGGGCACTCGCACCCCGCCATGATCACCTGGGCGATCTTCGCCATGCTGATCACCGCGACGCCGATCCTCACCTGGCGGCACATGCTGCGGCAGGCGAAGAAGAAGCAGGCGGGCGGATCTCCGGCGGCCGTGGTCCCGGCTCAGGTGCCGGCGCAGCCGCAGTACCAGCCGCAGCCGCTGCCGACGCAGCACGCCCCGGCCCACAAGCCGACCTGGGCCGACTCGAACGCGCGCAACGAGGGCAACGACCAGACGATGCAGATCGCCCTCGGTGGACTTGGGGGACGTAAGGAATGAACGACCGTGCAGGCCGCCGCCGCGCCCGTCGGCTCGCGATCGGTACGGCGGTGGTGCTCGCGCTGGCCGGGATGAACGGGCCGTGGGTGTACCGCTTCGGGACCGGGAAATACCACCAGTACCAGATCAACAAACCGGAGTACAAAGCCGACAACGGCAAGTGGGACATCGTCCAGTTCCCCGAGAAGTACCGGCAGAACACCATCCACGCGGCGCTGCTGCGCACCGGGAAGGTGCTGCTGGTGGCGGGTTCGGGCAACAACCAGGACAACTTCGACGCGAAGAGGTTCGACACCCGGATCTGGGACCCGGTCAAGGGCACCATCAAGAAGGTGGACACGCCCAAGGACCTGTTCTGCACGGGGCACACACAGCTGGCGAACGGCAATCTGCTGATCGCCGGTGGCACCAAGCGGTACGAGAAGCTCAAGGGTGACGTCACCAAGGCCGGCGGCCTGATGATCGTCCACAACGAGAACCCGGACGAGCCGATCACCCTGCCGGCGGGCACCAAGTTCACCGGCAAGGAGGGCGGCAAGACCTTCGTGTCCAAGGACCCGGTCGTCGTGGAGCGGGCCACGAAGGTCTTCGACAAGGCGACCGGGAAGTTCCTGCGCAACGACCCCGGGCTCGGGCGCATCTACGTCGAGGCGCAGAAGAGCGGCCGCAAGTACGAGACCGGTACCCAGGACAACTACCGGATCCAGGGGCTCACCGGGACCGACGCCCGTAACACCTACGGCATCGCGCAGAAGCTCGCCCTCGACAAGAAGGACTTCCAGGGGATCCGGGACGCCTTCGAGTTCGACCCGGTCGCCGAGAAGTACATCAAGGTCGACCCGATGAAGGAGGCCCGCTGGTATCCGACGCTCACCACCCTGAGCGACGGGAAGATCCTCAGCGTCTCAGGGCTCGACGACATCGGGCAGCTGGTGCCGGGCAAGAACGAGGTCTTCGACCCGAAGACCAGGACGTGGACGTACCTTCCGACGACCCGCCAGTTCCCGACCTACCCCGCCCTGTTCCTCATGCAGAACGGCAAGGTCTTCTACTCGGGGTCGAACGCGGGGTACGGGCCGGACAACGTGGGCCGTGTGCCGGGCATCTGGGACGTGGAGAGCAACAAGTTCACGAAGATCCCCGGGCTCAGCGACGCCGACAGGATGGAGACCTCCGGGACCGTGCTGCTGCCGCCGGCGCAGGACGAGAAGTTCATGGTGATCGGGGGCGGCGGGGTCGGTGAGTCGGCGCGGTCCAGCAACAGGACGCGGATCGTGGACATGAAGGCGGCCGACCCGAAGTTCGTGGACGGGCCGACGCTGGAGAAGGGCACGCGGTATCCGCAGACGTCGATCCTTCCCGACGACAGCGTGCTGGTGTCCGGGGGGTCGGAGGACTACCGGGGTCGCGGTGACTCCAACATCCTCCAGGCCCGGCTGTACCACCCGGACACGAACTCCTTCGAGTCGGTGGCCGATCCCCTGGTGGGGCGGAACTACCACTCCGGGTCGCTGCTGCTGCCGGACGGGCGGGTGATGTTCTTCGGGTCGGACTCGTTGTACGGGGACAAGGCGAACACGAAGCCGGGTGTCTTCGAACAGCGGATCGAGATCTACACGCCGCCTTACCTGTACCGGGATTCCAGGCCGTCGCTGTCCGGGGGGCCGCAGACGATCGCCCGGGGTGCGTCGGGGACGTTCACGTCTCCGCAGGCCTCGGTGATCAAGAAGGTGCGGCTGATCCGGCCCAGCGCGTCGACCCACGTGACCGACGTCGATCAGCGGTCCATCGAGCTGAAGTTCACGGTCTCCGGGGACAAGGTCAAGGTGACGGTGCCGGAGAACAAGAACCTGGTGCAGTCGGGGTGGTACATGCTGTTCGTGGATGACGATCAGGGGACGCCGAGCAAGGCTCAGTGGGTTCGGGTGCCGTAATGCCAAAGACGCTCCCGCACCCTGGATTTCGGGTGCGGGAGCGTTTTGGGCTGGTCGCGCGCACGCGGCGGAGCCGCAGATCGATACAGCCCCGCGCCCCTAGGAGGTTGAGGCCTCTGCCAGCTTCATGGCGTAGGTCGGCCACCATTGGCCCGCCTTCGGGCCGCCCTTGCACTCGCCGTCCGACTCCCCCGGGCGCTTGACCCAGAGGTACGCGTCCACCAACGGGTCCGCCGTCTTGATGGTCGGCGTCTCCCCCAGCGCCCGGCCCGGCGGGTTGCACCAGCGTTCGTTCTCGTCGCCGGACTTGTAGGGGCCGTTGCCGTTGCGGCTGGTGTCGATGACGAAGTGCTTGTTGCCCACCTTGGAGGAGAGCTCCTTGCCGTAGGCGATGGAGTCCTCGGTGGAGTAGAAGTTGGAGACGTTCACCGAGAAGCCGTCGGCCTTGGCGATGCCCGCCCACTTGAGGGGCTCGAAGATCTGGTCGGGGTGGCCCCAGCCCGCGTTGCCCGCGTCCAGGTAGACCCTGGTGTTCTTCAGGGACTTGAGCTTTGCGACGGCGCCGCTGAGGACGTCGTAGCGCTCCTCGTGGAACTCGTCCTCGGTGCAGCCGTCGACCAGGTGCAGTACGGCGTCCGGTTCGAGGATCACCGTCGTCGCGCGGTCGCCGATGCCCGCGGCCACCCCGTCGATCCAGGTCCGGTAGGCGTTGCCGTCGGCGGCGCCGCCCTGGGAGTACTGGCCGCAGTCCCGGTGCGGGATGTTGTAGAGGACCAGGAGAGCCGTACGTCCGGCCTTGTCGGCGGCCTCGGTGAAGCCGCGCGCCTCCTGCTCCGGGTTCTCCGGACCGATCCACTCGCCGGTCGGCTGCTGGGCGATCTTGCGGATCTGCTCGGCCTTGTCGTCCTGGCCGCTCTTCACGTACGCGGCGACCTGCTTGGCCGCGTTGCCCGCGGGGTTGACCCAGAACGGGTCGGCCTCCTTGGGCTGCTGGGTGATCACGGCACCCGGTTTACCGCCTTCGCCCGTCTTGTCGCCGTCGTCCGGCGAGGAACACGCGGCGAGCAGCAGTGCCGCCCCCAGCACCGCCGCGGAAGCCCTCGCACGGGTCCTCCCCCTGGCCCCCCTGCTGACGTACATCCATTTCCCCCCTGGGTGCACCATGCCAAGTCCCAATCGTGACACACCCGTCGCGCCGCCCACGAGATCGCCGGAGCCTTGTCCAGGAGCTGTTACAGCGTCGAGGGCCGGGGTAGATGCGCGTCTGTACGAGGGCGCTCGTCCATGAAGGGGAGTGCGTCTGGGATGCAGGACACCACGAGGGAGATCCGGCTGGCCTCAGCGCTGGTGGAGGCGGCGGACACCCTCGACGAGGGTTTCGAGGCGCCGCAGTACTTACAGCGGGTGTCCGACCACTGTGTGGAGTTGCTGGACGCCTGGGCGGCCGGGGTGATGCTGATCGACGCGGGCCGGCCGGTGTCGCTGGCCGCCAGCAGCCGCAACGAGGACGTGGTGCTGGAGCTGCTGGCGGCGCAGCACGGCGGCGGTCCCTGTGTGGACAGTTACGGCTCGGGAAGGCCCGTGCCGCCCGTCTCCGTCCGGGTCGCCCACGCGAGCGCCCGCTGGCCCGACTTCACCGAACGGGCGCTGCGGCACGACATCGTGACGACCTACGCCGTTCCGATGCGCCGCCAGGAGAACCTGTTCGGCGCTCTCAACGTGTTCGTGCCGACGCTGCCCGACGACACCCCGGCCGATGCCGCGCCGGAGCTCCACATCGCCCAGGCGCTCGCCGACGCCGCCGCTCTCGGCCTGGAGAACCACCGTACCTGCGAGCAGTACCGCACCTTGTCCGGGCAGTTGCAGGAGGCGCTGTCCAGCAGGGTCCGCATCGAGCAGGCCAAGGGCAGGCTCGCCGAGCGCTGGGGAGTCCGCACCGACCAGGCGTTCTTGGCGCTCAGGCAGTACGCGCGACGGCACCGGCTGCCGCTGGACCGGGTGGCCGGCGCGGTCGTCGAGGGCGTCGAGGGCGTCGCGGACCACGTCGAAATGCGCCGGGAGCTCGACGGAAACGCCGACGGACCCGCGTAGAACCCTGGGCGACCAGGACGTATGACGGAGAGCCAAAGCCCCGGACCTGGCGCCAACCGCCTCTAGGCCCGGGCGCTCATCCGTTCTAGAGTCATCTCATACGGCCCCAGCCCCTGGCCGCAGTCATCACCACCGAGCTTCCAGGCCTCCCGCGCCTCGCCGGGTTACTCCCGCAACCCGAGCGCGCGCGGTCGAGGACCGGCCCGGTCGGCGACCTCCGGGGGGAGCGGATCGCCGGCCGGGCCAGGTAGAGGTCCTAGGAGCCGGTCAGATACGCGGAGACGACGACGTTCGCCGTGTAGCTGCGGCTCGTCCGGTCGAAGGTGCCGCCGCAGGTGATCAGCCGCAGTTCGGCCCGTCCCGAGGTGTGCTGCCCGTAGGCCCGTCGGGCGTCGAAGCGGTCGCGGGTGAGGACCTGGACGTCGTCGACGGTGAACTCGGCGACCCTGCCGTCGTCGCGGACCACCCGGACCGTCTCGCCGGGCTTGAGGGCGCTGAGCTTGTAGAAGACGGCGGGCCGGGTCTCGGTGTCGACGTGGCCCACCATCAGCGCGGTTCCGGCAGCCCCCGGTTCCGCGCCGGCCGCGTACCAGCCGACGACCCCGGGCTGGTCGAAGGGCGGCGGGTCGGGGGCGCCCCGCGCGTCCAGGCCACGGGCCACCACCGGCGCCTGCACGCCGAGCTCCGGGATGTCCAGGCGCTGTGGCCGCGCACCCGTCAACGGCCGTGCGGGGGGCGGGAGTTCGAGATCCGGCGGGCGGCCGACGGCGGCCGCGTCGCCCGTGGTGGGCGCGGACCCGCCGTGCCGTAGGTCGCTCACCTCGCGGCCCCACAGCCACAGGCCGAGCAGCAGCACGGCCCAGGCCACTGCGGTCAGCAGGCGTCCGGTCCCGGAGACACCGTCCTGTCCCGCGGGTTCGCCGCCCTGGTCCGAGAAGCGGTCGGACATCGCCGGTCAGTCCGTCCTGCGGCTCCGGCGGCTGCTCCGCAGCACGACGGCCACCGCCGCGACCCCGGCGAGCACCAGACCGGTCACCGCGTGCCCGGTGCCGGGGCCGGTGGCGCGGGGCTGCATGGCGGAGAGGTGGGTGGCGGTCCAGCCGCCGCCCGCGTTCACGGGTGCGGCGGGGGATGCGGGGGCGGTGGTGCTCTTGTCCGCTACGACGGTGATCCGGCCCTTCACCTCGAAGTCGGCGCAGGTGATCTTCACGTCGTACGAGCCGGGCTTGACCGAGGAGCGGACGCGGGTCTCGCCGGCGAGACTGCCGCCGGCCCCCGTCAGACGGGCGTCCGCGACGAACGCGGCCGAGGCGGCGGTGGCCGTCCTCCCCGCGCAGCCGGTGACCCGCAGCGTGAGGTCGGCGCCGGGTGCGGGGGACGACGGGGTCACGGTGACACTGCCACCGTCCGCGGCCCGGGCGACCGGAGCGAAAGCGGCGACGGCCAGGACCGCGGTACAGAGAGTGAGGCGTAGGGAACCCATCGTGAACCTCCAGATATCTGGAGAATCCCCCGGGGAGCCCGGTCCCGCATCCCGGGCGGTCCGGTACTGCTCCAGACGGGTCGCGGTGTCCGGGGGCGCGGCGCGGGAAGTGACCGCGGGTTGAGATGCCCTGGCACGGCCGTTGCCGCCGTGGGGCGACTGCATAGCATGGTCGTCTCACACGTACGCATGCACCAGGAGCCCGCGCCCATGACTGACCGCAAGCCCATCGAATCGTGGCTCACCGACATGGACGGGGTGCTGATGCACGAGGGCGTCCCGGTGCCGGGTGCGGACGCCTTCATCAAGAAGCTGCGGGATTCGGGACGGCCGTTCCTGGTGCTGACGAACAACTCGATCTACACCGCGCGTGACCTGCACGCCCGGCTGAACAGGATCGGCCTGGACGTCCCGGCGGAGAACATCTGGACCTCCGCCCTGGCCACCGCGACTTTCCTGGACAACCAGCATCCCGGCGGAACCGCCTATGTGATCGGGGAGGCGGGCCTGACCACGGCGCTGCACGACGCCGGGTATGTGCTGACCGACTCCGACCCGGACTTCGTGATCCTGGGCGAGACCCGCACCTACTCCTTCGAGGCGCTGACCAAGGCCATCCGGCTGATCAACAACGGTGCCCGATTCATCGCCACCAACCCCGACAACACCGGCCCCTCCCCCGAGGGCGCCCTTCCGGCCACCGGGTCCGTCGCCGCGCTGATCACCAAGGCGACCGGCAAGGAGCCGTACTTCGTCGGCAAGCCCAACCCGCTGATGATGCGGACCGCGCTGAACACCATCGGCGCGCACTCGGAGACCAGCGCCATGATCGGCGACCGTATGGACACCGACGTCCTGGCCGGGCTGGAGGCCGGGATGGAGACCTTCCTCGTGCTGACCGGGCTGACGAGCAGGGCCGACGTCGACCGGTACCCGTATCGGCCGACGAAGGTCGTCGACTCCATCGCGGATCTCGTGGACCGCGTCTGACGGTCGCGTCCCCTGGCGCGGAGGGTGTCGCGGCCCGGTCAGCGGCGCCTGCGGGCCAGCAGGATCGCGCCGCCGGTGACGAGGAGTGCGACGGTGGCGGCCATCGCGACGCCGGACGTGCCGAGGCCGGTGCGGGCGAGTTCGTCGGCGAAGGGCAGCGGGGTGTCGCTGGTCCCGGGGGCCGGGGTGCGGTCCGGTCCGGCGTCGATGCCGAACCGGTAGTCGTTGGACTGTCCGACCCAGTCCCCGTCGTCCGTGTGGCGCTGCACGACGGCCGCGGCGGCGGTGACACGGTTCGGGACGGCGTCCGAGGTGATGCCGAGCCTGACCTTCACGGTGCGTGTCCTGCCGGCGGCGACGGTGAAGCCGGGGAAGCCGTCGTCGAAGGCGCCGACGAGTTCGTTCGCGTCGGTCTCCTCGAAGCGGACGGGGTGGGGGCGTTCGCCGTCGTAGAACTCCAGACGGGCCTGGGACGGTGCGAGTGCGCTCTTGTCGTCGACGAGGACGACGACGGGGTGGATGTCCGTGCGGGTGCGGTCGGTGGTGTTGGTGAGGTCCAGGTACCAGGTTCCGAGGCCGCCACCGGCGGCGTAGGTGTCCGGGCCGCCGTGGATTCGGGTGGTGATCGGGAATCCGTGCCCGTCGGGGCCGGGATCGGCGTGGGCGCGCGGCATGGGCGCGGTGAGGAGGGCGGCTGCCGCTGCGAGGCTGACGTTGACAGGCGTACACAGTCGCATGAACACATGACCATGCCGGACGGGGACGGCCGGACGGCGGCGCCATTCCGCTCGGCGCCCTCGAACGTCCCGGAGACCGCCCGATCGGCCGACCGCACATCCCGTCCCCGTCAGCCGTCGGCCCTTCCGAACAGAGGCCCCAGCAGCAGCTGAGCCGCCCCCTGCGCGACCGCCCGCGCACCACCGGGCGCGAGCCGTACCGGTACGGCGTCCTCGCCCCGGGTGCGTTCCGCCAGCGCGGCGGCGACACCCCGTACGAACACGTCCGGTGTCGCGGTGACGGTACGGCCGCCGAGGAGCACGAGGTCGATGTCCAGCAGGCCGACGAGGTTCGCGGCACCCGCGCCGAGCACCCGGGCCGCCTCCTGCGCGTCCTGCCGGGTCATCGCCCCGAGGCACAGCGCCTCGACGCACCCCCGGTTCCCGCAGGTGCACGGCGGTCCGTCGAGCTGCACGACCTGGTGCCCGAACTCCCCCGCCCCCGTCCGGGCTCCCCGGTGCACCGCACCGCCGATCACGAGTCCGGCCCCGAGTCCCGTCCCGAGGTGCAGGTAGGCGAAGGAGCCGCTGCCGCCCTCGCCGGCCGCCGCCAGTCCCAGCGCCGCCGCGTTCGTGTCCTTGTCCACCACGACCGGCACCCCCAGCCTGTGCTCCAGCACCTCGCGGAGGGGGAAGCCGTCCCACTCGGGAAACCCCGTCACCCGGTGCAGGACCCCCCGCACATGGTCGAGCGGGCCGGGCAGGGCGACACCGACGCCGAGAAGGGAAGGCACCCCGGCGGCGGCGGTGTTCCCGGCGAAGGCTTCGCCGAGCACCGCTTCGACCGCGTGCCCCACCTCCGCCACGACGGCTTCGGCGCCCGCCCCCAGATCCAGCGGAGCACACCGCTCCGCCACGACTGCCCCGTCCAGGTCGACGACCAGCGCCCGCAGCGCGTCCCGGTCAAGGTGGACGCCCACCGCGTGGCCCGCCTCGGGGACCAGCCGCAGCACGGTCCGCGGTTTGCCGCCGGTGGAGGCCCGGCGGCCCGCCTCCGCCGCGAGGCCCTCGTCCCGCAGCCGTCCGGTGATCTTGCTGACGGCCTGCGGGGTCAGCCCCGTGCGCTCGGCGAGTTCCAGCCGGCTGATCCCGTCGGCACCTGCACGGCGCAGCAGGTCGAGCACGAGCGCGGCGTTGTGGCTGCGCAGGGCCAGGAGGTTGACGCCGCCGTTCGTCCTGTTCACGCGGTCCATTGTCCTCTGCGCTTGCACTTTGGCAACACCGTTGCGAAAGTGGACGGCATGACTGCTGCTGACCTCCGCGTGGGCCTCGTCGGCTACGGCCTCGCGGGCTCCGTCTTCCACGCCCCGCTGATCGCCGCCACCGAGGGCCTCACCCTCGACACCGTGGTCACCTCGAACCCCGAGCGGCAGGAACAGGCCCGCGCCGAGTTCCCGGACGTCCGAACGGTCGCGGGCGCCGACGAGCTGTTCGCGCGCGCGGCCGACCTGGACCTCGTCGTGATCGCGTCCCCCAACAGGACGCACGTCCCGCTCGCCACCACCGCCCTCAAGGCGGGCCTGCCGGTCGTGGTCGACAAGCCGATCGCCGGCACGGCGGCGGAGGCGCGCGCACTCGCCGCCCTCGCCGAGGAGCGCGGCCTGCTCCTGTCCGTCTTCCAGAACCGGCGCTGGGACAACGACTTCCTGACCCTGCGCCGGCTTCTCGACGAGGGCGAACTGGGCGACGTATGGCGGTTCGAGTCCCGTTTCGAGCGGTGGCGGCCGCAGCCGAAGGGCGGCTGGCGCGAGTCCGGCGACCCCGCAGAGGTCGGAGGTCTCCTGTACGACCTCGGCAGCCACGTCGTCGACCAGGCCCTGTCCCTCTTCGGTCCCGCCGCCTCCGTGTACGCCGAGGCGGACATCCGCCGCCCGGGCGCCTCGATCGACGACGACACGTTCCTCGCGATCACCCATGCGAACGGCGTCCGCTCCCATCTGTACGTGTCCGCCACCACCGCCCAACTCGGCCCCCGGTTCCGGGTGCTGGGCTCGAAGGCGGGCTACGTGAAGTACGGCCTGGACCCGCAGGAGGCGGCGCTGCGGGACGGCGAGCGCCCCGGCACGTCGTCCGACTGGGGCCGGGAGCCCGAGTCGGCGTGGGGCCGGCTCGGCTCCGGGGAGTCCCCCCTGACCGGCGGCGGCAGCCCCGTGCCGACCCTCCCCGGCGACTACCCGGCTTACTATGCGGCCGTGGCCAGGGCTCTGACCGAGGGCGGCACCAACCCGGTGACCGCGCTGGAGGCGGCCGCCACCCTCGACGTACTGGAGGCGGCGCGCCGTTCGGCCCGCGACGAAGTGGCGGTGCAGCTGTGACGCACAACTCCGGGCTGACCCCGAAGTTCCAGCCGGAACTCACCCCGCCCCTGGAGGAGCTGGAAGCACAGGAACGCCACCTGGTCTTCCGGCAGTTCACCCACGAGGACGCGTGGGCGCTGGGCTCCCTGCTCGTCGAACTGGCCCGGGAGCGGCAGGCCCCGGTCGCCATCGACATCCGCCGCGGCGGCCAGCAGCTCTTCCATGCCGCCCTTCCCGGCTCCACCCCGGACAACGACGCGTGGATCGACCGCAAGCGGCGGGTCGTCGAGCGCTACGGCTCCGCCTCCTACCTGGTCGGCGCCCGCTTCCGCGCCAAGGGCAGCACCTTCGAGGAGTCCTCGCGCCTGGACCCCGACACGTACGCGGCCCACGGCGGCTCCTTCCCGGTCACGGTGGAGGGCGTCGGCGTCGTCGGCACGGTCACGGTGTCGGGACTGCCCCAGCTCCAGGACCACCGGTTCGTCGTGGAGGCACTGGAACAGTTCCTGGGCCAGGGGGACTGACGGGAAGATCCCGAGGCACCCTCCGGTTGGCACCCGTGACCTTCACACCGACCGGAGGAGATCACCCGATGACCGTCAAGGACCTCAAGGAAGCCGTCGGACGGTACGGCATCTGGAACGGCGGCGGGCTGCGCTCGAAGGAACCGGACCGCCGCGGGGAGATCGCCGAAGCGGCGGCCGAGTTGGAGGAGCTGGGCTACGGCGCCCTCTGGATCGGCGGCAACAGCGACGCCGACCACGCCGCCCCGCTGCTGGAGGCGACCTCCCGGATCGTCGTGGGCACCAGCATCCAGAGCATCTGGGAGCACGAGCCCGAGACCGCCGCGGCCCGGTACGCCGAACTCGACACGGCCCACCCGGGCCGCTTCGCCCAGGGCCTCGGCGTCAGCCACGCCAAGCTCGCGGACCAGTACCGCCGCCCGTACTCGGCCCTGGTCGCCTACCTGGACGCCCTGGACAAGGCCGGCGCCCCCGCGCACGGCCGCCTCCTGGCAGCGCTGGGCCCGAAGACCCTGGAGCTCTCCCGGGACCGCGCGGCCGGCGCCATCCCGTACCTGGTGACCGCGGAGCAGACCGCCAGGTCCCGTGAGCTGCTGGGCGAAGTCCCGCTGCTGGCACCGGAGTTGAAGGTCGTACTCGAAACCGACCCGACGACGGCCCGCACCCTGGCCCGCAACTACCTGTCCATCTACCTGGGCCTGCCCAACTACACCAACAACTTCCTCCGCAACGGCTTCACGGAGGACGACATCAAGGACGGCGGCAGCGACCGCCTCATCGACGCGGTCTTCGCCTGGGGCGACGAGACGGCGATCCGGGCCCGCGTCGACGACTTCTTCGAGGCGGGCGCGGACCACGTGGCCCTGCAGATCGTGGACGGCGGCCCGCGCTACGACCTCCCGAGGGATGCCTGGCGCAGGCTCGCGTCGCTGCTGGCCTAGCTGTACCGCCCCGAGCGCTCAGGCGTCCTTGAACTCCTGCCGCTGGCGCCCGAGTCCGGCGATCTCGAGCTCCACCACGTCGCCGCCCCGAAGGAAGGGCTTGGGCTCGGGCGCGCCCAGGGCGACCCCGGCCGGCGTGCCGGTGTTGATGACGTCACCGGGGTACAGGGTCATGAACTGGCTGACGTACCGCACCACTTCACCCACGGGGAAGATCTGCTCGGCGGTCGTGCCGTCCTGCTTCAGCTCCCCGTTGACCCACAGTTTCAGCGAGAGGTCCTGGGGGTCGCCGACCTCGTCCGCCGTCACCAGCCACGGGCCCAGGGGGTTGAACGTCTCGCAGTTCTTCCCCTTGTCCCAGGTCCCGCCCCGCTCGATCTGGAACTCCCGCTCGGACACGTCGTGCGCGACCGCGTACCCGGCGACGTGGGCGAGACCCTCCTCCGGGGACTCCAGGTACCGGGCCGTGCGGCCGATCACGACCGCAAGCTCGACCTCCCAGTCGGTCTTCACCGACTTCCGGGGGACCAGGACCGTGTCGTAGGGACCGACCACGGTGTCCGCGGCCTTGAAGAAGATCACCGGCTCGGCGGGCGGCTCGGCGCCCGTCTCGCGGGCGTGGTCGTGGTAGTTCAGGCCGATGCAGACGATCTTCCCGATGCGGGCGACCGGCGGCCCGACCCGCAGCCCGGTGGCGTCCAGCGCGGGCAGTTCACCGGTCTCCGCGGCCGCGCGGACCCGGCCGAGTGCCGCGTCGTCGGCGAGGAGCGTCCCGTCGATGTCGTCCACGACACCGGACAGGTCCCGCAGGACCCCGTCGGCATCGAGCAGCGCGGGCGTCTCCGTTCCCGCCGTACCGACTCGCAGCAGCTTCATGATCACTGTCTCCCTAGCTCGCGGGGTGTCGTCCGGCGGGTGCAGCCATCGGATGACTGGTCGATCCTCCAAGCTCGGTGTCCACTCCGCAATACCCGGTTCACGGACTGGACCGGTCAGCGGTAGAGGGCTGCCCTCTCGACCGCGGCCCACGTCGAACTGGTCACCACGTACAGCGCGGCCGCCAGCGGCACCACGGCCACGGTGAAGAGCGTGAAGAAGGACATGAAGGGCATCAGCCTGCTCACCGCGCCCACCCCGGGCACCGCCTCTCCGCCCGGCCCGCCGGAGGCGCCGGGCAGCGTCGGATTGGCGGCCATCATCCGCTTCGTACGGCGGAAGTTGAAGCAGGCGACGAGGGTGACCACGACGAACAGCCCGACGTACACGAGGCCCGCCCCGCCGAACGCTCCGCCGTCGCCGAGGGCGTCGGCCCAGCGGCCGCCGAGCGGGGCGGCGAACAGTTCGTGACTGAGCAGCTCGTTGGCCCTGCCGCCGATCGTCGTGTTGGAGAAGAGGTGGTACAGCAGGAAGAACGCGGGCAGCTGGAAGAGTCCGGGCAGGCAGCCGGACATCGGTGACACCTTCTCCTCGGCGTGCAGTTCCAGCACCGCCTTCTGGAGCTTCTCGGGACTGCCCTTGTGCTGCCTGCGCAGTTCGGCGATCTTCGGCTGGAGCCTGGTGCGGGCCTTCTGGCCGCGGGCGGCGGCGCGGGACAGGGGGTGCACGAGCAGTCGTACGAGGGCGGTGAACAGGACGATCGCGGCGGCGGCCGCGGTGGCGCCGAAGAACGGCTGGAGCAGGTCGGCCAGGTCCTGGACCAGGCCTGCGAACACGGAGAAGACGGACATGGGTGAGCCCTCCGGGGGTCTCGTCGTGCCGGAAGTGACGAAGGCGGCATGACGACCCGCGCGGGGTGTCCTGGCAGGAGCGGTCCCTACGCGACGGTCGCCGGGAGGGCGTGGCCGGGCGCTCGGGGGCGGGGGCGGCCCTTGGCGTCGGGGTCGCGTTGCGGGAGGAAGGCCGTGCGGCGGTCGCGGTCGCGGATGGCCGTACGGACCCGGGTGGGCGGTACGGCGGGCGCGCAGCGCGAGGCGATCAGCGAGCAGGCGGCGAACGCGGAGCCGGCCGCGGCGGTCGCCGCCAGCGCGACGGCGGCGGAGAGGCTGCCGGTGTCGAGCAGGACGACGTCGAGGACGAGAAGCAGCAGCACGGCGGCGGGACGCACACTCGTCCAGCTGCGGATCATGGCGCTCCCCCTCTCGCTGCGGTCTCCCCTCGGTTATACCTGATCGGCTCGGTTATACGTGATCGGCCAGGAGCGGCTGCAACAGCCTCCTCGGCTTGAGCAGGGCCCGGCTGACCGGGTCCGCGGGGCCGGGATCGAGTCCGGGGCCCGGGATCATGAGGACGTCCCCGACCGGTACGACGGTGGCGCAGGCGGGGCATTCGCCGTAGGAGCCGATCTCGGTGCCGCACTCCGCGTGCTGGAAGATGCGCAGCGCGGGCTCGCCGTGGTGTTCGCGGCCCCAGCGGCCGAGGGCGCGCAGGGCGGGCCACAGGGCGATGCCGCGGTCGGTGACGACGTACTCGTCACGCGGCGGCGACTCCTGGTAGCGGCGTTTTTCGAGGATGCCCTCCTCGGTGAGCATCTGGAGGCGGCCCGCCAGGACCGCGCGCGGGATGCCGAGGTGGACGAGGAAGTCGTTGTAGCGCCGGACGCCGTACAGGGCGTCGCGGACGACGAGCAGGGTCCAGCGCTCGCCGACGATCTCCAGCGCGCGGGCGATCGAGCATTCCTGTGTCGCGTAGTCCTTGCCCAGTGCCATGACGCCCACTGTAACCATTTTCCTTCCGTAGGTTCAATGAACGAACCTACTCTGTTACGGTGACCCCCATGGCTAGGTTCAACGAACGAACTCTCCCCGATGCGAAGCCGTCGGCCGCCCCCGCGGAAGCACCCCCGCACCCCGGCGCCACCCTCGCGCTGACCAGCGCCGCCACCGTCGTGGCCCTGATGACGTACACCGCGCCGATGGTCACGCTCCCCGAGGTCGCCGCCGCCCTGCACACCCCCGTGTCCGCCCAGGCCTGGCTCCTGAACGGCACCCCGCTCGGCCTCGCCGCCCTCCTCCTGGTCGCCGGCAGCCTCGCCGACGACTACGGCCGCCGCCGGATCTTCGTCGCCGGCACCCTGGCACTGGGCCTCACCACCGCCCTCGGCGCCCTGACCTCGTCCACCTGGCTGTTCACCCTCGCCCGCATCGCCCAGGGCGCGGCCAGCGCGGCCCTCCTCGCGAGCAGCCTGGGCCTGATCGTCCACGCCTTTCCCAGCCCGCGGGGCCGACTGCACGCGACCGGGGTGTGGGGCGCGTTCGTGAGCGGCGGCATCGCACTGGGCCCGATCGTCACCGGCGCACTGCCGAACTGGCGGATGGCGTACGGGGTTCTCGGCGCCGCCGCCGTGCTCGTGGCCGCCCTGTCCGCACGGCTCCTGTCGGAGTCCCGGGCCCCGCGCGGCGGCCGCCCCGACCTCGCCGGCGCGGTGACGTTCGGGCTCGCCCTGGTCGCCCTGGTCGCGGCGCTCACGCTCGGCCGGGACGGGTGGCTGCGGGCGCCGGTGGGCCTGCTGCTGCTCGCGTTCGCCGTGCTGCTGGGACTGTTCGCCGCCGTGGAGCACCGCACCCGTACCCCGATGATCGACCTGGGCCTGCTCCGCCGGCGCCACTTCCTCGCGTCCTCCTCCGGCGGACTGTTCACAGGGCTCGCGGTGATCGGCCTGTTCAGCTTCCTCCCGGCCCTCCTCCAGCAGACCCTCGGCCTGTCCGCGATGGACACGGCCTGGCTCTTCCTGCTCTGGTCCGGCCTGTCCTTCGCGGTGGCCCTCCAGGTCCGGCGGCTCGCGGGCCGGGTACCGCCGCGATGGCAGCTCGCGATCGGTTTCCTGCTGCACGCGGCGGGCGTCCTGGCCATGCTGGGCTCACTCGACGCGGGCTCCTGGGTACGGCTGCTGCCTGGCCTGATGATCGCGGGCGTCGGCAGCGGCCTGCTGAACGCCGCGCTTCCGCTGCTCGCGGTGGAGTCGGTACCGGCGGGGCGGGCGGCGATGGGCTCCGGCGCCCAGCAGACCTTCCGGTACATCGGCTCCTGCGCCGGAGTCGCCCTGACGCTCGCGATCGCCACCTCGTCGGGAGCCGGCCTCGCCCACGGCGCGGACCTCGCGATGCTGGTGTCGGCGGGGCTGGCACTCGTCGCCGCCGCGAGCGTGGTCGCGCTGCGGGAGCGCTGAGCCCTCCGGGAGCGACCACCCCTGCACGACACCCGCGCGATCGCGACGCCCATGCCGACCGGACTGGCACTCGCCGCCACCACGAGCGTGGTCGCACTGCGGCAGCGCTGAGCCCTCCGGGGGCGACCACCCCGGCACGACACCCGCGCGATCGCGACGCCCATACCGGCCGGACCGGCACTCGCCGCCACCACGAGCGTGGTCGCACTGCGGCAGCGCTGAGGGCTTCGGGGCGGCGGGTATTGCGGGGCGGCGGAGGGGTCGGGGCAGGCGGGGCTGCCCGGCTACTGCGCGGCGGCGGAACGTTCGAGGCGGGCGGCGCTGCCCGGCTACTGCAAGGCGGCGGAACGTTCGCGGCTGGCTGGGCTGCCCGGCGCCGGAGGGGGCGGGGCAAGCGGGGCTGCCCCGACCCCTGCGCCGCGGCGGAACGTTCGAGGCGGGCGGCGCTGCCCGGCGCGGGAGCGTTCGGCGGGCGGTGCGGGGCAACCGGCGCCCTCGACGCGGTCCCGGTGCGGACATCGCGGGAGCGCCCACGTGCTCAACGCGGCCGCATCGAGACGAGCTTGCCCCACACCACCAGCCGGTACCGGGACGTGTACTCCGGGGTGCAGGTGGTGAGGGTGATGTAGTACCCGGGGCTGGTGTACCCGTAGGCGGGATGGACCGTCGAACGCGGGACAGGGCGGATCACCCCGGAGTCGCGGGCCGAGGTCTGGCCAAGGGTCCTGTCCACCACGTACGTGTAGACCGCGGCCTCGGTCTCCACCTGGAGGGTGTCCTTCGGGGCGAGCCGGTTGATGTACCGGAAGGGCTCGCCGTGGGTGTTGCGGTGCCCGGCGAGCGCGAAGTTCCCTGCCTGGCCCGGCTGTTGACTGTTCCGGTAGTGGCCGACGTACCCCTTGTTGAGCACGCTCTGCTTGTCCACACCCTCGGCGACGGGGACCCGGAGGTGGAGACGGGGGATGGAGAGGACGGCGTACGCCCGGTACCCGGCGGGGTTCGCGCCGGCGGTGTCCGGGACGGTGACGCGGACGCGCCCCTCGCCCGGGGCCGGAGAGGAGTCCGTGGCCGGAGACCCCGAGGAGGCGGCCGTACCGGAGTCGCTACCCGCGCCCCGCCCCCACTCTCGCCCCCACTCCCGCTCCAGCGCCTCGACCTTCCGCTGAGCGCCCTCCTTGGCCTCCCGGTTGGTCCACCACAGCTGGTGCACGACGAGCAACAGCAGCACGATCCCTGCGGTGACCAGGAGTTCTCCACCGGTCCACCACGCCCGTCGGCGACGCTCACGGCGGCGCCGGGTTCCGTGCTCAAGGACGACGACCCGCATGGCGTACGTCTCCCTCCACCGGGCCCGCACGATAAGGGCTCCGCCGCCAAGTGGCCAGGCTTCCTGCCCGCCGGAAGCCCGCCCGGAGCCCGCTACGCAGGCCGCCCGCAGGCCGCCCGGAGCCCGCTCGGAGCGCGTTCGGAAGCACATCCGGAAGTCCGCCCAGAACGACCACCCCTTGTCATAACCATTGGAGAAATAGAAAGCCCGATAGAAAGAAAGCGCTGTCACACCTCTCGACAACCTCACCCACCACACCTGATGCTTCGTGGTGGCACGCGGGGGACGAGTTGGGCGAGCCACTTGGTTTTCACTGCTCGGCCGCTGTTGAGGGACAGCGGCCGAGCCCCACAATGAGGTGGAGAAGACAGCCATGATCCGACGCAGAACGCTGCTGACAGCCGCAGGAGGCACTCTCCTCGGCAGCGCCCTGGCCACCGGCACCGCCCGTGCGGACGCCACGATCGCCGTCACCCCGGGCACGTCGTACGGCACCTGGGAGGGCTGGGGAACCTCCCTGGCCTGGTGGGCCAACGTGTTCGGCGCCCGGGACGACTTCGCCGACATCTTCTTCACCACCAAGTCGACGTCCTACAACGGCACTTCGCTGCCCGGCCTCGGCCTGAACATCGCCCGCTACAACCTGGGCGCGAGCAGCTGGAACACGGTGAACGGCTCGTCGATGGTCGCGTCGGCCAACATCCCCGCCTTCAAGCAGATCGAGGGCTACTGGCAGGACTGGAACAACGAGGACCCGACGTCGAGCGCCTGGGACTGGACGGCGGACGCCAACCAGCGGGCCATGCTGGTGAAGGCGACGTCCAGGGGTGCGACCTCGGAGCTCTTCGCCAACTCCCCGATGTGGTGGATGTGTTCCAACCACAACCCGTCGGGCGCCTCGGGCGGCGGCAACAACCTCCAGACCTGGAACTACCGCCAGCACGCCTCGCACCTGGCCGCGACCGCCCTGTACGCCAAGAACAACTGGGGCGTGAACTTCGCGACGGTCGATCCCTTCAACGAGCCCTCGTCGTCCTGGTGGACGGCGACCGGCACGCAGGAGGGCTGCCACATGGACGCGACGGTCCAGGCGGCCGTACTGCCGTACATGCGCAGCGAGTTGAACGCGCGCGGCCTGACGGGGACGAAGATCTCCGCGTCGGACGAGACGAGTTACGACCTCGCCCGCACCACCTGGAACTCCTTCAGCTCGACGACGAAGGGGTACGTGAACCGGGTCAACGTCCACGGCTACCAGGGCTCGGGCGGCCGCCGGGACCTGCTCTACACGGACGTGGTGACCACGGCAGGCAAGGCCCTGTGGAACTCGGAGACCGGCGACAGCGACGGCACCGGCTACACCATGGCCTTCAACCTCCTCTACGACTTCCGCTGGCTGCACCCCACGGCCTGGGTCTACTGGCAGGTCATGGACCCGTCGACGGGCTGGGCGATGATCGCGTACGACCAGAGCACCCTCCAGCCGACGGCGGTCCAGACGAAGTACTACGTCATGGCCCAGTTCGCCCGGCACATCCGCCCCGGGATGAAGATCATCGACACGGGGGTGAGCAACGCGGTCGCGGCCTACGACTCCTCCGCCAAGCGCCTGGTCATCGTCGCCCTGAACACCGCCACGTCGGCCCAGACCCTGACCTTCGACCTGTCGAGGTTCACCACGGTCACCGGCGGCTCCGGCGGCCTGGTTCCGCGCTGGAACACGGTGACGACGGGCGGCGACAAGTACGCGTCGTACTCCAACACCTACCTGAACGGGAAGTCGGTGGCGGTGTCCTTCGCGGCGAAGGCCGTGCAGACGCTCCAGATCGACGGTGTGACGATCTGAGCCCGGTGCGGACCGGGCGCGGGCGGGGTGCCGGACGCCGTTGACCTGCCGTCCGGGCCCTGGCCTGCACCTCTCTCCCCCCATGTCACTGATCGGCAGTACGGTGTCATCCATGCGCCCCGACACGCCTGCCGAGAACGTCGACCACACCGCCGAAGCGGCACGCCTGGAGCGGACCGCCGACCGGTATCCCGAGGACGCCGAAGCCCTGCTCGTGCAGGCCGCGGCCCATCTGGAACTGGCCGGCGACCGCCCCTCCGCGACCACCCTCTACGACCGTCTGCTGGCCGCACAGGCCGGCCTGGAGGACCCGTTTCTCGTCCGTGCCCTGAAGGCCGCGAACCTCTGGGAGTACGGCCATGAGGCCGAGGCCCGCGCGATCATCGACGGCGTCCGCGCGGCGGCACCCCGGGACCCGGCCCCCTGGGTGATCGTGGCGGAGGCCCTGGAGTCCCACGACGAGCTGGAGCAGGCGCACGAGACGTTCACGGAGGGGGCGCGGGTGCTCCTGACGGACGTGGCGGAGCCGCCGTACTCCACACACCCGCTGCTCTTCGGCCGCCACCGCGTCCGGCGGATGCTGAACGCCGCCCACGACGAGTGGGACATGCTGGCCGACACCCTGCACTCGTCGTCGGGCTCACCGGTCCCGCTGGACGAGCTCCACGACCCGAAGCGGGTGTGGTCCCTGGGCTCCGACAACCCGGCGGAACTGCAGGCGGAGATCTCCCGCCTGCGGGCCGAACTCGGCACGTTCAGGGAGGCGTTGTCCCGTCCCTTCCCGGTGGCGGTGCTGCACTGGCCGGCCGCCGAACTGGCGGAACTGGTGAACGCCTACCCGTCGCTGTCGTCGGAGTACCCCTCCCACGACGACCACCTCGCGACGATAGAGGCGTCCCTGCGCGAGCTGTCCTCCTCCGGCACCCAGAACCTGGGCATCGTGACGGGCACGGTCCCCTCGTACGAGGCGTTCGCGGCGTCGGAGGGCTCGTCCCCGGCGGACACGACCCTGCTCCCCCAGTACGCGACCATCCTGGCGGCACGGGGACGCGCGGTGGAATGGCCCCCGCAGCGGGGCACGACGTGCTGGTGCGGTTCGGGCCGGGTTTACGGGGAGTGCCACGGGGAGTGAGCGCGGCGGAGTGAGCCCCGGAAGTGACGGGGGGCCGGGAGTGACGGGGGCCCGAGAAGCTGCTGGCCGGCTGCTCGGGCCCCGTCTTTTGTCTGGCCTACTCGCTCAGCCACTCGGTGGCGTTGAGGGCGAGGGCGGCGTTGGTGGCGCCGGTGTCGTTCCAGCCGTCGTAGAGGGTGTTTCCGGACTGGCCGGTGCCGTCGTCGATGGGTGAGCTGTCGCCCCAGAAGGCGACGCGGCCGCTGCCGAAGGTGCTGGTGGCGAAGAAGGCGCCGGTGTTGCCGGAGTAACCGGAGCGGTAGACCAGGCCCTTGACACCGGAGTCGTCGGCGGGCTTGAGGGTGGCCGTGGTCCCGTTGGCGATGAGGCTCTTGGTGACGGTGCCGAACGAGCCGTGCAGGACCGCGTTGCTGCTGTCGGTGATCGCCTGCGGGTAACCCGAGCTGATGTTCAGCGAGTCGATCGAGAAGCCGAACGGGTCGGTGGAGTCGACGCTGTTGTTGCTCATGAGGTCGTTGAGGATGTCGACCGCGTCGGCGCCGTCGTTGTTCCGGTCGGAACCGGTGTGGTCGGAGATCATGAACAGCCCGCCGCCGTTCTTCACGAAGTTCATGATCGCGGTCTTCTCGGCGGTGGTGAAGAGGACGTTGGGCTCGGGCAGCACAAGCGTGTCGAAGTTGGAGAGGTCGTTGGCCGAGGTGCCGCCGTACGTAAGGGCGCTGGTCGAGGTCTTGAGGCTGTAGTCGCCGGTCTTCTGGAGGGCTACGCCCCAGGAGGAGAGGGCGCCGGTCCAGTCGGTCTCGGCGGAGGGCGATGCCTTCTGCCCGGTGGGGTCGGGCTGGCTGGTGGAGATGATCCAGTCGGCGTTGCCTGCCGTCTCGGCGTGGGCGTTGTCGAAGAGGACACGGTGGGTGGTGGCAGCGGCTGCGGGGGCAGCCGCCTGAAGGGTGGCGCCGGCGGCCAGGAGGCCGAGGACGGTGAGGGCGGTGGTGAGGCGGCGGGGGGTGGTGGTACCGAGGCCGGGCATCGCGTGAACCTCCGTGCGTGGGGGGCGAGTTGGGAGTAGGAACGCCGGTGCGGGGGCCGGATCTTCGCGCGTAGAACAGTGAACGGACCATTGACATGTCCACCGCTCAACAGGCCAGGACGCTACACAGAAGATCACCGGGGTCGGCAGGGGCGCCGAGGGGTTCACGTAGACCTCTTATGGACCTCTTACTCGCCGATACCCTCCGCCGGCCGGAGGTGAACGGCGTGGTGGCCGACCCCTGGAGGCCGGCCACCACACTGGTGGGCCCCAATCCCTCCTTCAGATGGAGGTGCCCGTGACCGCCGTGCCGGACCTGGTCACCGTGTACGTCAGGATCGCCCCGCTCCAGAAGTGGAAGGTGAGGGTCACGGGGGCGCCGTCGGTGACCTCGCCGAAGAACGCGCTCGGCAAGGTGATCGTGTCTGCGGTGTAGTCCACCGTGAAGGCCACGTTGAACTGCTTGTACGTCGTCCAGGACTGCGGACCGGCGGGGCTGCCGTCGGCGTAGACGGCTTCCATGGTCGCCAACTTGTCACCGTTGAACGCGGTGGGTATCACCAGCGAGGTCGTCGTACCCGTCGCGCTCGTCAGTACCGGCTTGTCGGAGATGATGACGTTGACGGCCCAGGGGATTCCCTCCGTGAACCGGAGGGACAGAACGGCGTTCGTGCCGTACTCCTGCGACGCGGTCAGCCGGCCGAGAGCCGCCGCGGCAATCGTCAGCGTGCTGCCGCTGACGGTGTAGTCCACACCGCGGACCAGGTGACGGGCGCCGACGACATCGATTCTCGTCAGCCGGGTGCCGTTGAGGTTCAGCGTGATCGTCGCGTCCGTCGGGGTCTTGCCCTTGGGTACGAAGAGCTGATCGGTGGACGCGGTGCCGGAGCGCCCGGTCCAGCTGGAACGTATCTGCGCATAGAGGCTCGGGTCGTTCCACTGCATGGTGCGGCGGTTGAAGCGACTGCCGTTGTCCCACAGCATCGTGGTGAGGCCCCGGTAGCGGGCGTAGTAGCCGAGATACTCGAGGTACTTGAGCGTCTCGCCCTGTTCGACCGTGCCGGGGCCGGAGTCCCAGCCGAGCAGCCCGTACTCACCGACGACGACCGGGATCCCCTTGGCCACGAAGGACCTGTGCAGCAGGTCGAAGGTGTCGGTCAGGTCCTGCTGGGTGGCCGCGTTGAAGGTCGTGTAGCCGGCGAGGTTCACGCTGAAGGGCCAGAAGCTGTAGTAGTGGATCGAGGCCACGAGGTTCGGGTCGTCGAGCGCGGCGAAGGTCGCGAGCAGGGTCTCGATCTTGGCCTGATCCGGGGTGTCCCCCAGGGTCGGCATGACAAGCAGCCGGTGGGCGTTGTTTCCACCGGTCGCGCGCACGACGGAGTGGAAGGTCGTGTTGAGTTCGTTCATCAGAACGGCGTTCTGCGCGTCGCCGGAACTGCCGTTGAAGAAGGGCTCGTTGATGCTCTCGAAGAGCAGTCGGCGCGGCTCGTCCCGGAAGGCGGCGGCGATCTGCTGCCAGGTGGCCGTGTACTGGGCGAGGACCGCGTCATGCTGGGCCGGCATGTTCGGCACCCACTGCCACGCGTCGCCGTGCATGTTGATCAGAACGTAGAAGCCGTCGGCCAGGGCCCAGTCGACCACCTCCTTGAGCCTGGCCAGGAACGCCGGGTCGAGGGTGTAGGCCGGAGCCGGGCCCTCGTGCTGGCCCCAAGTCACCGGAATCCGGATGCTCTTGAAGCCCTGCGCCTTCAGCCTGCGGAAGAACGCCCGGGTCACCCGCGGGTTCCCCCACGCCGTCTCGTCGGCGCCGATGGCCTCGAAGGTGTTGCCCAGGTTCCAGCCGGGCTGCATGTCCGCGACCACGTCCAGCGCGGACGCCGACGCGGCGGAACCGGTGGCACTGGCAGCGGCCTGGGCGGCCGACGGGGTGGCCAACGCCGCGACGGCGAGGGCCACGGAGGTCGTCACGACCTGTCGGCGAGTGAAACCGGCTGAACTCGGCATAGAGCTCTCCATTGAGTCGAAAGACCTGCCCTCACGTCGAAGGCTTCAACTCAACGTCGAAGCGCTTCGACACGCTGCGGGAGCCTAGCGCAGGCTGGCGACGGTGAGAATGGGCTGATCCGCATGGAATCTGGATCGAGCACAAAGGGCGACGCGTCGAAGCGCTTCCCTCCGACGGGGCGGCAGACGCGGTGTCTCCCTGAGCTCGGCGGCCCTTTGGCATCGGGCGGCGCCGGGGACGACCACAACTTCGCCGGCCCAACTTTGGGGCGTTGATCATTTGCGAAGACATGAGTCGTGACGGCGTCGCCTGCTACAACAGAGCCGTTGCCGGACCTGAAGCGAATGGGGAACATAGCGTGGCCCAACCGGGGGATCTGTCACAACCAGTCGCGGGCGTGTACGAAGAACTCGTCACCCAGCGCATGCAGGCACAGATGGAACAGCTCAACGCTGCTGGCTGGAAGGCCGTCGACGATGAGGTCAGCGAAGAATCGTCTCCCCATGTGCTTGCCCGCCACATCAGCCGGGCCATCGGGCGACGACTCAGCCAACTGCCGCCCGAGAAGCGAGTCGCCGTAGCCAACCGGGTCATCGAGTCGCTCGCGTCCGCCCCCTCGGAAGGGGGTCCGGATGACGTCGTCGAGCTCATCGCCGACGGCCCTCGCCAACTTCTGGCACTCGCCGAGAAGGAGGCGCCCGGTGTCTACGCGATGCGTCCGCTGACACCGCTCTCCGAAACCGCGCTTATCACCAACTCCCCCGAGGATCCGAGTCTCGGCAGCGAATTGCGCGCCGAATTGGCCACTGCAGACCGTATTGACCTGCTCTGCGCTTTTGTGAAGTGGTACGGCCTGCGCGTACTCGAAGACTCACTCCGCGCCGCCAGGGACCGCGGCGTTCCGATCCGGGTCATCACGACCACCTACATCGGTGCCACCGATCGCCATGCGCTGGACCGTCTTGTCCGCGACTTCGGCGCCGAAGTGAAGGTCAACTACGAGATTCGCTCAACACGGCTCCATGCGAAGGCCTGGCTGTTTCGACGCCAAAGCGGCTTCGATACAGCGTACGTTGGTAGCTCCAACCTCTCGAAGGCCGCCTTGCTCGACGGCCTCGAATGGAATGTACGTCTGTCGTCGGTAGCCACTCCGGCAGTGCTCAACAAGTTTGAGGCCACCTTCGAGGCGTACTGGAACGACATCGCTTTTGAGGCCTACGATCCAGATCGCGACGCCCGCAAGTTGGACGAGGCTCTGGGTATGGCGGGTGGCTCCCTGTCGAGCCAAGACGCCAAGATCAGCCTCTCGGGCCTTGAAGTTCGCCCATACCCGCATCAGGCCGACATGCTGGAGCGACTGCGTGTTGAGCGCGAGGTCCACGGGCATCAACACAACTTGCTTGTGGCCGCGACCGGCACCGGTAAGACAGTCATGGCCGCCCTCGACTACCGCAATCTGCATCGCGAGTGGGGAGGTAGGCAATATCCACGCATCCTTTTCGTTGCGCACCGTAAAGAGATTCTGAAGCAGTCACTGCGCATGTACCGCGAAGTCCTCGATGATGCATCCTTCGGTGAAACGCTATTCAGCGGCGAGCTTCCACGCGACTGGAAGCACGTGTTTGCCAGCGTTCAATCGCTCACGGACCAGCGACTCGACCAATTCGAGCCGGAGCACTTCGACATCATTGTCGTCGACGAGTTCCACCACGCCACGGCTGCCACGTATCGTCGTGTCCTCAATCACTTCAGGCCGAAACAACTTCTCGGCCTGACCGCCACTCCTGAGCGCGCTGACGGCCTAAATGTGCAGGATGAATTCTTCGAAGGACGTATCGCCGCCGAGATGCGGCTATGGGAAGCCCTCGACAACGACCTCCTCTGCCCGTTCCACTATTTCGGCGTGCCCGACGGGACGGACCTCAGCCGCCTCAACTGGCGTTCCGGAACATACGATCAAAGTCAGCTAGGCGATCTGTTCTCCGCCGACCATGCTCGGGCCCGTATCGTCCTCAAGCA
Organism: Streptomyces sp. NPDC031225; assembly: GCF_055570355.1. Lineage (NCBI taxonomy): Bacteria > Bacillati > Actinomycetota > Actinomycetes > Kitasatosporales > Streptomycetaceae > Streptomyces > Streptomyces sp. NPDC031225. The sequence goes on from NZ_JBVIHJ010000023.1 coordinate 162,721, forward strand.
GGTGCGGGACAAAGTGTCCGACCCTTCCAGTATGCGGGCGCTCGGCTTCTGCGTCAGCAGGAAGCACGCCCACTTCATGGCGAAGTACTTCAAGGAAGCAGGCCTCAAGGCTGAGGCCTTGGACAGCGCATCGAAACCCGAAACCCGTGACAAGGTGCTGTCCCAGCTCAAGTCCGGAGAGATCCAAGTCATCTTCTCCGTTGACCTCTTCAACGAAGGCCTGGATATCCCCGACGTCGATACGCTGCTCCTCTTGCGTCCCACGGGTAGCGCCACCGTCTTCCTTCAACAACTCGGTCGAGGCCTGCGCCGCACGCCAGACAAGCCCGTACTCACGGTGCTCGACTTCATTGGGCAACATCGCGCCGAGTTCCGGTTCGAGGAGCAGTTCCGGGCGATGACGAATCTGTCGCGCAGCAGGCTCCTTGAACACGTCGAGCGCGACTTTCCGCTCTTGCCGTCCGGTTGCCAGATCATCCTTGAGGGTAAGTCCAAGGACCTTGTACTGAATAATATTCGCACTCAGATTAAAGCAACCGTTCAGACCCTTGCAAAGGAAGTCAAAGCCTTCGATACGCCTCTCCTTGCCGACTATCTGAGGGAGAGCCGCCGCGAGGTCAGGGAGCTATACAAGTCGAGCAATTCATGGACCTCAGTCCTACGCCGCGCCGGACTAAGCGACCTTCCCGAACAGGCCGGCGAAGAAGACCTCTTGAAGCGTGTGCACGCATTTTTGCATGTCGACGACCTCGAACGCACCGAAACGTACACTCGCCTGTTGAGCGATGACGCGCCAACGTATGAGTCGCTGACCCCGAGAGATAAAACGTTCGCACGCATGCTCTTCTTCAACCTCTGGGACAAGGCTGGTGGGTTTAGCTCCTATACGCAGGGACTTGAATCACTGCGCGAGCAACGAGCATTTCGGAGCGAACTCCGGCAGGTACTGACACATGTGATGGGCCAGGCTGATCACTTCCCCATCTCACTGGAAGGCCCGCACGCACACATTCCCCTGAAAGTGCACAGCGCGTATAACCGCTCGGAGATCCTGGCAGCGCTTGGCGTGGCCCGTCTGGGCGGTCAGATGCCCGGCTCCTTCGCACAAGGCGTCCTGTGGGACGAGCAGAACCAGACAGATGCATTGCTGATCACCCTTGAAAAGAACGAGAAAGATTTCTCCCCCACCATCAGGTACAAGGACTACGCGTTGAGCCCCTCCCTGTTCCACTGGGAGTCACAGAGCACGACCGCAGACACCTCACCCACAGGTCTGCGCTACCAGCAGCACACCGTGCGGGGAAGCCATGTGCTGCTCTTCATGCGGCGCTACAAGGACACCGACATCGGCAAGGCCCAACCGTGGATGCTCCTCGGTCCAGCGACTTACGTCCGGCACGAGGGCAGCAAGCCCATGGCCATCACCTGGCAGCTGCAACATGAGCTGCCTGCGGACGTGTGGTCGTACGCGACCATCGCCGCGGGATAGCCGCTGAGCACTCAGACAACGTCAGTACGCTCAGCCTCGAAGTGGGTTTGTGCCCGATCAAGTACGTCATCGGGGTCATGGCCGTGTGCGCGTAGCCAGTGCAGCACGTCGGTCACAACCCCGATGGCAGCCTCTTCTGCCAACGCCACGCTCAGCACACTGCCACCGCTGAACATGGCTGCACCACGCGCGAGTTGCCATGAGCCATACAGGTCAAGGATTGTTTCGGCCCGGGTGACACGGGGGCCATTCGACTGGCCACACGTGGCGGAGACATTTGTAGCCAGCTCACACCACACCACCTTGGACTCATTCCGAAGAAACGCACCCCATCGGTGATTCGTCAGAGCATCAACGAGCGCCATCCCTCGGCCTGACTCCAGTGCGCTACTGGCAGCGAGCAGGGTGGGCAATGCCCGCGCATCGGGGTCCTCAACTTCCAGGCGCAGATACGACTCGTTCATCGCCATACGCAGCGTCGCGGGTGTTCCCTCGCCGACATGTTGAACGACGTTGGTGACCAGTTCTGATACGCAGATCTGCGCCACGTCCACGTGCTCACCCAGCCCCCACAGGGTGAGCCGGAGCTTCAGCATTCTTCTCAGCTCGGATAGTGCACTCGACTGGGCAAGCAACTGGTGCCTCCAGGGCTCACGCTCGACGCGACCGCTCACATAGATCATCGTCGACCACCTTTCACACGCTCCGTAGCGCACTGTGCACGCGCCCATGACTCTCAGTCACAGAGTTGCAGTGCATCGCCCGCCGTGCAACATGCATGAAGAGATTCCCTCTTTAGGGTGATTGGCCTTTCCTGGCCCTTCCGGTGGGATGGAACGTCCGCTAATCCACGAGGAGTTGCCATGGCCGGATCCCCCACAGCCCGACGCCGTCGTCTAGCGATCGAGCTAAAGCGGCTACGCGAAGAGAGCGGCCTGACCTGCAGCCAGGTGGGCAAGGAGTTGGACTGGAGCAGCTCCAAAATCAGCCGCATGGAGACGGGGCAGGGACGCGTCCAACCTTCAGACGTCGATGCCTTGTGCCGGTTCTACGGGACCCTCGATGACCTGCGCGATCTTCTAAAGTCACTGGCCAAAGAGTCCAAGACAAAGGGGTGGTGGCATGCGCACGGCGACGCGATCCCTGCCTGGTTCTCCGTGTATGTCGGCCTCGAGCAGGCAGCTTCCAGCCTGCGTACCTATCAAGCCGAGTTCATCCCCGGCCTGCTCCAAAGCGCGGAGTACGCAGCCGATCTGAGTCGCGGTTGGGTCGACCACACCCCAGAGGACATTCGGCGGATGGTTGACGTCCGGCTGTGCCGTCAGGACCTGCTTACCAGCGAGAGTGCGCCTGACTTGTGGGCAGTTGTCCATCAGAGTGCCTTGCTGCACACAATCGGTAGCCGTCCGGCCATGGCACGCCAACTCGAACGTATGCTGAAAATGCAGCAGTTGAAGAACATCACCATCCAGGTGCTGCCATTCGACGCAGGCGCCCACCCCACCACCGGGTCATTCACGATTCTCGGCTTCCCGGAGCAGGAGGACCCAGACCTGGTCTACCGGGAAGGACTTACCGATTCGGTCTACCTTGAGGAACCGAAGGACGTGGCCCTGTACACGAAGGCGTTCGACCATCTCAGGGCCCTGGCGTTGAGCCCCCAGCGCTCGACCTCACTGATCGCAAGACTGTTGGAGGAGAACTCCCGATGATGCCGCCGAAGAGCACACTCTGGCGTAGGAGCAGCTATAGCAACGGCATGGGGGGCGAGTGCTTGGAGATGTCCCCGCTCTCCGAAGCCATCGCAGTACGCGACTCGAAGATGGCCACGGGGCTTCAACACCTCATGTTGAGTACTGCGGCATGGCAGAGCTTCATACGCTCCCTGCCACCCTTGGACGAAGAGGCCTCTAGCTGACGGGCTGCCGCGGATCGCGCACGATTTCTCCAGCTCTCTGCAGGAAGGCGGCATGAGCCTCCGCCATCTCTACCCTCACCCGATCAAAGCTGGACCAGTCTGCAGACGAGCCCGTGGAACCCAGACTCTCCACATGGAGCAAGCAGCTCACTGCAGCTACCGACTTCCCCGTGAGCGCGTAGGCCAACACGTTTGCTGGGGTTGGCCCCCATAGCGCCAATTGGCTAGTTTTAGTCTGCAATTCGAGCGTGCACTCTCGCAACTCGCGCCCTGCAGCCTCATCAAGCCTCACTCCGCTCCGCGCCTGAGGTGCGATGCGCGCCAGCGCATCATCGAGAGCCGCATAAGCCGCAAAGAGGGCGCCAAAGGACTGGTGTCGCTGACTGCGCACCCATTGCCAGTGTTCTGCTGCTGCCTGGCCATGCACCTGCGCCAACGCCGCCTCAACTGCCTTACGTCCGCCGGCCTCTGCTCCGCGCTGGGCGTACTTGCCAGCGATCACAGCCCCGATGACTGCGGACACGAAAGCGATAACACCTGCGATGACCGTCCCCGTCGCCTCACTCATCCCCCCATCCTCGCCTGGGCCTGGCGCTGCCACAACGTGCACCAAGACGCCTGTGTCACCTGCCGCACTTCGCGAGCTCTGAAGCCATTAACCTCACCACATGACGACGTCCACGCCCGGGTTCCAACCCGGCGCCATCCTCACGCGTGCACAGATCCATCCCGTACTCGGAGGCAGCGGCTACGCCGGAATCTGCCCAGCGAAGGAGAAACGGAACGTCCTAGTTTTCTCCGACAGTAAGGTCGGTGAGCGCTACGGATATCGTGATGGGTGGCTCGCCGAGGACGATGACCGAGGCCCCATATTCACCTATACCGGAGCGGGAAAGCGAGGCGACCAAGTCTTAGAGGGCGGAAATGCTGCGATCCTTGAGCACGCCGAAAAGGGACGCACCATACATTTATTTGTCGCCGTGGGCAAGCTCCCCGGGAGCGACACTCGAACACATAGATACATAGGGAAATTCGAACTTGATAAACATAAGCCGTTCGACGTAGCAGAGGCGAAAGACGAACTAGGTCAAGACCGCTACGTCATTGTCTTCCGACTGCGCCCCATCGGGTTTCACATACGAGAGACTTCCGACACTCTCCAACCCGCACCCGAATCCCGGTTTCGGTTCAACCGTTCCGCGGGCCGGTTCGCCCGGGCGACTCGACGCCAGAGGCGCCAACGCCAGCCCCGCACTGAGGTCGACCAGGTAGGAGCGGCCCGCGATGAACTGGCGGATACCTTCGAGGAGCGTCAGGCCTCTGGAGGGGAAACGATCGGCCAACTGGAGTTGTCGATGCGTAACTCGACAACTCGCCTCATGTTCGACCTTTACAACAGGACGAACAACACTGTGTATGAGCCGACAGGCAGCGCGGCGAGCGAGTCGATCACTAAGGCTCTCGCTCAACTCCTTCTTGCACGGCGCTACTTGAGAGGCCTCACACACGATCACCCTCTCCACCTCATGGTGCTCGCACCATCATTACCCCGTGAGGATCTCCGTGACCTGCTTGCCGAGCACGGGATCGGCATCGTGTATCGCAACGACAGCGGCGGCTTCTCTGAGGTAGAGGGGAGCACCCCAGCGTCCAGTAGCGCTCCTCGATCCTTGCGCTGCTTGGATTGCCCTGTACCCGTCTGACGAACGAGGTCCTGGCGTCCGTGAAAAGGACGCCAGGACCAAGGTGAGCCTGGTCGCGGAGCGCGAACAGATCAGTCGGGCCCGCCTGATTGACGGTGTGCGGCAGCGTGGTCAGCGGCGGCCGCCTCGGAGTTTGCCGAGGAGGCGTTTGGCCTGGGCCTGGCGGCGGGGGTCGGATGCGGTTCGGCGGGCCTGTTCGGCCGTGCGACGGCCTTGAGGGCTCCTTGCGAACTGCTTGATACGTTCCATCATGCGAGGCATGGCGGCTCCTTCCGACGGTACCGGCGCGTGCGCTTCCTCAGGCTCGCCTACCCGTTGAGGGACGGGTCAGCCCTCCCCGTCGGCGAAGGTTCGGCTGACAGCCGAGTCGTGAAGGAACGTCGCGGTGGTCCCCACGAAGCGGGCGGCGGCGTCGTCGAGCCAGGGGTGGTGCCCCGCGCCGGACTGGATGACGCAGTCGTAGTCGAAGATCGCGGCGTGTGTGGCGAGGCCGTCCAGGTCGCGGCGCCGTTCCAATAGGCGATCTGGCTGTGCGGGTTGGGCATGATGGGTGCCTCCCTGGGCGTAGGAGTCATGGCCCGCAACGTCCCCGGTCAGGAGCGCGCGTGAGCACAGTTGAGGGAGTCGAGGCCCGTGGTACGCGGCACTGTGAGACGACTGCTCTTGGAGTGCTGTTGCGGCATCAGGGGGTCGATCTGTCCGAGCCCATGCTGTTCGGTCTCGGTGGGGGGCTGTCGTTCGTCTACTGGGACAGCAAGAGCATGGGCTTTCCCTTTCTCGGAGGGCGGGTGCGGCCGTTCGAGCTCACCAGGAATCTGGCCGGCACACTCGGGCTGGATCTTCGGGTGCAGGAGACCGCCTCTCCGCGGAAGGGGTGGGCGAACGTGGTGGCCGCCGTCGACGCCGGGCGTCCCGTGGGGCTGCAGCTCGACAGTTATCACCTGGACTACTTCGGGTCGAAGGTGCACTTCGGCGGTCATGTCGTCGCCCTGTACGGGTAGGACGACCGCACCGCCTACCTCGTGGACACCGACCAGCAGGGCGGAGCTGTCTCCACCGGTCTGGACGGACTCGCCCGGGCGAGGGCCGCGCGTGGGCCGATGACCGCCCGGCACCGGTCCTTCACGCTCACCGTGCCCGAGGGGCTGCCCGTGCCGGAGAGTCGGATCGTCCCCGCGATCGCCTCCTGCGCCGACGCGTTCCTCAACCCGCCCATCGCCAACCTGGGGCATCGCGGCATCGACAAGGCGGGCAGGTTGGTACGGGCATGGTTCCGGCGGACCGACGACCCGCAGCGGGATCTGCCGCAGGCCGCCCTCCTGATGGAGAAGGCCGGTACCGGTGGCGCCCTGTTCCGCAACCTCTACCGCGACTTCCTCGCCGAATGCGCCCAGTCCCTAGACAGCGACCACCTGCGCACCGGTCACCGGCTGTACGCCGAGGCGGCCGTCCTGTGGACGGAGGTCGCCGCGTTGATCACGAGCGCCGGGGAGTCGGGCGAGGAGCAGTACCTCGTCCGGGCGGACACGACGCTCTGCGATCTGTCGTGTATCGAGCGCGAGGCCATGCAGGCGTTGAGTCGTCTGGGGAGCGAGGGTTAGGGGGGTGGCGAGGCTTGCTGAATCAGGTTGTCGCTCCGGGTCCGTCACTTCTCGAACCGGTACTTCAGGTGCGTGGCGAGCGGTGTGTCCACCACCCTGAGCTGCTCGAGCCGCCCTGCGCCCAGGCCCTCGAACAATCGCAGCCCGTCGCCCAACAGCGCCGGTACGACGTGGAGTTGAAGCTCGTCGATGAGGCCCGCCCGTAGGTACTGCTGCACCACGCTCGCTCCGCCCGCGATGTCGACGTTCCTGTCCCCGGCCGCCGCCCGGGCCTGGGCGAGGGCACTGTGGATGCCGTCGGTGACGAAGGTGAAGGTCGTGCCGCCCTGCTTGACCAGCGTCGGGTGGGGGCGGTGGGTGAGCACGAAGACCGGGGTGCGGAACGGGGGGTCGGCGCCCCAGAAGTCCGCGCCCGTGTCGTACATCATGCGGCCCATGACCACCGCCCCGGTCGCGTCGAACCACTCCCGCATCAGCTCGGAGTCGCGGTTCTCCTCGCCGCCGGTCATGCCCTGGCGTTCGCGCCAGCTCGCCAGGTTGTGGATCCACTCGAAGAGGGGTTCGGCGCCGTTGCCGCCCGGGTTGTCGAGGGTGACGTCGGTGCCGGCGATGTAACCGTCGAGGGAGACGGCCAGGTCCGCGGTCACGGTCATGAGGGAGGGCTCCTGTGATCCGGTGGTTGATCCCGTGGGTGTTCTCTTCACTGTCACGTCGATCGGGGAACGGCGCATTCGACAGGCTCGATGCGCGGCGACGCTCGTCAGCGACGTCGCGTGTCCGCTGCGGCGCCGACTGCGGGGATACTGCCTCTCAAGCACCGACCCTGGAAGGCGACACCATGTTCATCCTCTTTGGCACCAAGGGGTACCTGTACCAGCTCGCGATACTCACACTCGTGTGCGGGCAGTGCGGGAACCCGGCCGCGCACACGCTGCGCAAGCGCGTCACGAAGTTCACCCTGTTCTTCGTGCCGCTGTTCCCGATCTCCACCAAGTACGCGACGCAGTGCACCTTCTGCGGTGCGGAGCACAAGCTGAACGCACAGGATGCGGAGCAGCTGCAGGCGCAGGCCGCGTCCGGTGCCGGGCACGGGGGTCAGGTGCAGGGCCAGGCCCCGCAGCAGCCGCATCAGCACTGAGGGACGACGTACAGCTGCGGCTGGTCCCGGCCGGGCCTGTCGCAGCCGGGTCTGTCGCGGCCGCGGGTCCGTCTCGGCCGGGCTTGTCTCAGGCGGGTCTGTCTCAGGCGAGTTTGCGGGCCACCCCGCCGTAGAAGCCGATCTCCTCGGAGCGGGGCGGCGGGGGCGTGTTCGGGCGCCAGAACGGGACCTGGGCCACGCCCGGGTCGATCAGCTCGAAGCCGTCGAAGAAGCGCTCGATCTCGGCGCGGGTGCGGAGGTTCATGGTGGCGGTCGCCTTGGCGTAGACCGCCGCCGCGTCGCCGCGTTCCGCGAAGTCGCCCGTGGCGTGGGAGAGGATCAGGTGGCTGCCGGGGGCGAGTGCGTCGCGCAGGGTCGCGATGATCTCCTCCGGCTTGTCCGCCTCCGCGAGGAAGTGGACCACCGCGACCAGGAGCAGGGCCACCGGCTCGTCGAAGTCGATCACTCTGCGGACGTCGGGGTCGTCCAGGATCGCCCGCGGGTCGCGCAGGTCGGCCAGGGCGATGCCCGTCGTGCCGTCCGCGCTGAGCAGGGCGCCGGCGTGGGTGTTCACGATCGGGTCGTTGTCGACGTACGCCACGCGGATGTCCGGCGCCACCTCCAGGGCCGTCTCGTGGACGTTCGGTGAGGTGGGCAGGCCGGTGCCGATGTCCAGGATCTGACGGACGCCACTGCCGACGACGTGGCGGACGGCCCGGCGCAGGAAGGCCCGGTTGGCCCGTACGCCGATCCGCGCCTCCGGGGCCACCGCGATGAGCCGCTCGCCGGCCTCGCGGTCGACCTCGTAGTTGTCCTTGCCGCCGAGTAGGTAGTCGTAGATCCGTGCGGGGTGCGGCTTGCTGGTGTCGATCTCCTCGGCACGGAAGCCGTTCTCTTTCACGGTGCGCTCCTCTCCGGCGGCCGCGGAAAGCTGGCGGCGGCTCGCGCCAGCTTTCCATACGTCCGGTTCAACTCCCTTTCCCCTTACGGAAGTTTAGGCGGCGGATCAGGTGATGGCGGTCAGGCGGTGGGGTGAGGTCCGCAGCCGCCGCCGGTTTCCGGAGGAGCGGTCGGAGGAGTCTCCGGGGCGGGATCGATCGACGGCTCCGGGGGTGTCGGGGGCTCCGGAGTGGCTGGAGGGTAGGGGACGGTCGGGGGCTCTGACGGGGGCGACGGGATCGGCGGGAGTTCGGGGGTGGTGGGGGGCGCGGATGGGTCCGACGGGGGTGCAGACGGGTCCGCCGGGGGCTCCGGGGTGGTCGGCGACACCGACGGGTCCGACGGGTCCGACGGGTCCGACGGAGACGGCGACGGCTCGGTCGGTTCGGAGGGTTCCGGCGACTCCGGCGCGGGCGACGGTTCTGGTGACTCCGGCGCAGGCGACGGTTCTGGTGACTCCGGCGCAGGCGACGGTTCTGGTGACTCCGGCGCAGGCGACGGCTCCGAGTACGCCGGTGGTTCCGGTGTCTCCGGTGGCACCGGTGTCTCCCCGACCGGGTCGGGAGCCGTCGGAGTCGGGGTGTCCGGCGTCGGCTCCGGTGCAGGCGTGCCCTCCCCCGGCTTGCCTGGCCCCGGCTTGCCTGGCCCCGGGTCCTCGGGTGCCGGGCTCTCGGGTGCCGGGCTCTCCGGTTCCGTGGGCTGGGGGGACTCCGGCTCGGGTTCCGGCGTCGACGGCGTAGACGGCGGGGGTGGCGTCTGTACGGTCGGCGGCGGCGTCTGTACGGTCGGCGGCGTCGGCTCCTCTCCCCCGGGCGCGGGCACTACCGGGCTCGGACTCGGGTCCGGCGTTCCTGGCGCTGCCGGCGTGGGCCCCTCCGACGGAGGCGGATCGTCTGCGGCGCCCGAGGGATCGTCAGAACCCCCGGAACCCTGAACATCCGCGACCAGTTGGACGTCACCCGCCCCGGCCCCGCCATCGCGAGTCCGACCCCGGTCCCGACCCCGATCCTCACCCCGTCCCCGCTCATCGGCCGGAGGGTTCCCGGGCTGCTGCTCCCCCGTCGTTCCCGTCGAGGGCCCCGCCACCGGCGCCTGGGCGACCGGCGCCTTGCCCGGCAGAGTCGCCGTCGCGGGGGACTCCTGCACGCCGAGGGCGATCACGATCGCCACAGCCGCCGCGGCCGCCGTGCCCGAGGCCAGGGCGGCCTTGGTCTTCGGGCCCGCCGCACGGGCCGTACGCAGGAGACCGTTCCCACCGGCCGAACCGAACACCCCGACCGACCCGACCGACCCGGAGGCCCCCGTCGCCGCCGTCAGCGACGCCAGGAACTTCCCCGCGCCGCCGCCACCCACCGCGAAGACCAGCAGCGCGGGTCCCACGAGTGCGGGCAGCCGGTTGTTGGCGCGGATCAGGACGGCGAGGCGCCCGCGGCACCCGTCGCAGGCGTCGACGTGGGCGAGGAGGCGCTCGGACTGGCGCGGGGTCGCGTTGCCGCGGACGTAGGCCGGCATGCGGACCCAGTGGACCTCGCAGGCGGGATCGTCGGGGGCCTCGGTCTGGGAGCGCAGGAACGCCTGGCGCATGCCTTCGCGGGCGCGGTGCAGCAGTACGGCCGTGGCGCCCTGCTTGGCGCCGATCTGCCGGCCGACCGACTCCAGCGGCTGGCCCTCGGCGTCGGCGAGCCACAGGGCCTGCACCCAGCGTTCGGGGAGTTCGCCGAGGACGCGTACCAACAGGTCGGTGGAGGAGACCTGTTCGGCCGGGTCCTGCACGTGGCCGGCGGAACCGCCCAAGGCCGTTCCGGCCAAGGCCGCCGTACCCAGGGCCTGTTCGGGGACCTGCGGGTCCCGCGGGGTCTCGTGCGTGGCGCTCGCGACGGAGGACGCGAGGTGGCGCACGGTGGTCATGAGGTACGCGGGGACGTTGTCGATCTCGTGCCCCGCGGACAGCCGCCGCCATACGCGGAAGTGCGCCTCGGAGACGAGGTCCTCGGCCGCCCACGTGTTGCGGGTGAGCGAGCGGGCGTACGCGACGAGGCGTGGCTGTTCCTCCTCGTAGATCCGCACATATGCGGCGGTGGCGGAGGAGGATGCCTGGGCGGGCACTCTGGCCGGTTGATCGGTCATGCAGGAACGCTCCAGTTCCCGGCGGCCGGGGCTCGGAAGGGTTTGTCAGCGTAGATGACAAAACTTTCAATCATCCAGTTCCGAGAGTGATTCAGATCACATAACTGGGCCTCGATTACGGCGTAATCAGGGGGCACCGGGGTGAGTCGAAAAGGCAGCCGACTCACCTCCCACCCGAAACGGGGACCAGCTCCCATGCGCCACACCACCCTGCAACACACCGTCCGCGCCCGCCTGATCACCGCCGACTTCCCCGAACTCCCCATACGCCCCGTCCTGCGCTACAGCTCCGCAGACCCGTTCGCCGTGCGCATCGACTTCCCCGCGCAGGTCTCGGCCGACGGCGAGGGCGTGACGTGGATGTTCGCGAGAACGCTGCTGGAGGAGGGGCTCGGGACAATGGCCGGGGAGGGGGACGTACGGATACGGCCGTACGGCTGGGCCCGGACCGTCATCGAGTTCCACTCACCCCTGGGCCTCGCCGTGATCCGCTTCGGCACGGCCGCCCTGCGCCGCTTCCTGCTGCGCTCCTACGACGTCGTCGAGCCGGGCGCCGAGGACCTGGGCCCGCATCTCGACCACGGGCTCGCGGCGCTGCTCGACGAGGTGTGAGGCGGCGATCTCGACGGGGGCACACGCTGGGGGCAGGCGGCGGCCCGGTCGCCGGCTGCTGCCCTCTGGACAGCCGGAGAAATCCACGCGCCCGATGTCGGCGGGTGATGCGAGACTCGGCCCCCATGACATCCAATGACCCCAAGGACGACCTGCACCGCTACCTCAAAGCGGCCCGCGAAGCCATCGTCTGGAAGCTGGACGGACTGTCCGAGTACGACATCCGCCGCCCGCTGACGCCGACCGGCACCAACCTCCTCGGCCTCGTCAAGCACCTCGCCAGCGTCGAACTCGGGTACTTCGGCCCGACCTTCGACCGCCCCCACCACGAGTCCCTGCCCTGGCACGAGGACGGGTCCGAGCCCAATGCGGACATGTGGGCACCCGCCGACGAGTCGCGCGAGGACGTCCTCGGCCTCTACCACCGTGCCTGGGCGCACGCGGACGCGACGATCGAGGCGCTGCCGCTCGACGCGAGGGGCGACGTCCCGTGGTGGGGCGACGACGGCCACGTGACGCTTCAGCGGATCATGCTGCACATGACGGCCGAGACGAACCGGCACGCCGGTCACGCCGACATCGTCCGCGAGCTGATCGACGGCGAGGTCGGCATGCGGAAGACCAACAGCAACATGGATGGCGGCGACGGGGCCTGGTACCAGGAGTACTGGAACAGGCTGGAGGCGTCCGCGAAGGAAGCCCAGGCCCAGCTGAGCTGAGCAAGTTCGTCCGGGGATGTCCCCCACGCCCCGTCCGTGACAGTCCTGTTGCCGGAACTGTGGGCTCCGCCATAGCCGTACGCGTCGCCGGCTGCTGAACTCGGCGGATCCGGGGGCGGGCAGTCAGGGGGCCGGGATGTCGTTGTCGAGTCGGCGTCTGCGCGGGATCGCCGTACTGGCGGGAACCGTGGCGATCGCCGTGTACACCTGGGGACTGCTCCACCTCGCCGGCGCGCTCCTGGAGGCGGAGGACGGCGGAGCGAGCTCCGCGCCGATCCCGCCGTGCCGTGGGAACGAGCAGGCCGTCCATGTCATCGACTACTCGGTGAGCTTCCTCCCCCTCTCCTTCGACTGCGAGATGACGGGCGGCGGCAGCTACTCCTCCGAGGCGATCCCCCCGTACGTCACTCCCGTCGCCCTGGGCCTCGCCCTCGCCGCCGCGGCCTGCGCCGTCTCCTCCGCGTACGTGACGGAGCTGCGGCTGCGAGCCGAGGCACGCAAGGGCGAAGCCCGCTAGGCGTGGAGGACGAGCCTCAGGCGGTCAGGGCCAGCTCCGCCTTGCCGAACAACAGGGCGTAGCCGCAAGGGAGTCGGCTCAGCATCCGGTCGACGAGCTCGTCGCCCACCAGCTTCGGCAGGACGCCCAGCACCGAACTGACGTCCCAGCGGGCCGTCGCCGGGGTCGCGCCCTCGATGCGGGCGGCCACCGAGTCCACGAACTCCGGTGCCGTCAAAGGCCTGTTGAGCGGGGCCCGGGAGGCGAGGATCCGTGCCGCCCGTTCGGGCAGGGCCCGGGCGAGGTCGACGCGTTCCTCGCCGGTGACGTGGCCGCCGAGGGCGGACAGGACGACGCGGGTGACGTGTTCCGCCTCCGCCCTCGTCGCGTACTGTCCGGCGTCCCGCACCGCCTCGACGAGGCCGGTCCAGCTGGGTGGGTTCGCGCTCATGTACAGCTCTCCTGGGGGTCGTTGCGCCGGGTGCCCCGCGGACGGATGTGCCGGTCCGCGGGACACCACCGTCTGCTGCGTGAGGTTCAGCCGCTGATCTGCCGACGGCCGCTGCCGCCGCCCGCGATCTGGATCCGGCGGGGCTTGGCCTGCTCGGCCACGGGGATCCGCAGGGTCAGCACACCGGCGTCGTACGAGGCGTCGATGCGCTCCGTGTCCAGGGTGTCGCCGAGGAAGAGCTGACGGGTGAAGGAGCCCGTGGGGCGCTCGGCGGCGATCAGCTCCGCGTCCTCGGGGGCGGGGTTGCGGCGCTCGGCGCGGACGTTCAGGACGTTGCGTTCGACGTCGAGGTCGATCGACTCGGGGTCGATGCCGGGGAGGTCGAAGTGGACGACGAAGTCGTCCCCCGACCGGTACGCGTCCATCGCCATCGCGGTGGGGCGGGCGGTGGAGCCGAACACCTGCTGCGCGAGTCGGTCGAACTCGCGGAAGGGGTCGGTACGCATGAGCATCACGATCCATCTCCTCTCCACAGACTTTGGGAGCGATGCCCTACGCCTTCTTATATAGCCCGGAGAGAGGAAACTTGACAAGCCTGGGCTCAGGTTCGGAGGTACGTGCCCGGCGGGAGTTAGCCTCGGAGGGCATCGACGTGATCGTCAGGAGGCAGACATGGCCAGGGTTCCCAGTGCGGTGGTCGCCGCGGGCGGGCTCGTCGGCGGGTACGGCGTGGCCCGCTGGACGAAGAAGCGGCAGCTGGGCGGGGTGGTGCTGGCCGCCGCCGGGGCCACGGCGGCGCGGCAGTGGCGGGAGCGGGCCGGCGGGAAGGCGGCCGGGGCGCTGACGGCCGCGTATGTCGCCGGTTTCGCCGGGTCGCACCCCCTGGCCAAGAAGGTGGGCGCGTGGCCGGCCGTGTTCGGGGTGGCGGGCGCGGTGGCGCTGGCGTCCTGGGCGGTGGCCGACCGCAACGCCTGACGACGGCACCCTCAGCGGACTCCTCCGGCCCGGTGGGTCAGTACGTTCACCACCTTGCCGTTCGGATCGCGCACGAAGAAGCGCCGTACGCCCCACTCCTCGTCCCGCAGCTCCCGTACGACCTCCGCACCCGACGCCACGACCTGTGCGTACACGGCGTCGACGTCCTCGACCTCCACGCTCAGGTCGGGGACGACGGGCGCGGTGCGCTCCTCGGTGAGAAAGCTGATCTGGGCGGTCGGGTTGGCGGGCGAGGCCATCGTCACGACCCACCCCATGTCCATGACCTCCTCGAAGCCGAGAAGGCCGTAGAAGTCACGGTTGGCCGTCATGGCCGCCCCGGATTCGACGTGGATGTCGGGCATGATCCTGCGGATGCTCATGGGCACGGCTCCCTTTCTGCCGGCGGCGCCTTCCCGTCGTGGGCGCCTTTTCTGTTATCGCCTGCTCCACCCTCGCGTCTCCTGACCGCCCCCAGCCACCGGCACGCGAGGAATGACGTACGTGACTTCTCAGATCAGCCGCCGCAGCATGCTCAAGGCGGCGGGAGCCGCCGGTGTCGCGGTGACCGCCACGACCGCCGTCACCCCCGCGACCACGGCCGCCGCGGCCGGCTCGGCCTTCGCGCACCCGGGTCTGCTGCACACGCGGGCCGACCTCGCCCGGATGACCGCCAAGGTGAGTGCGGGCGTCGCGCCCTACACGGCCGGTTTCGCCAAGCTGACCGCCAACCGCCATGCGCAGAGCGGCTGGACGCCCAACCCGCAGGCGACGGTGTACCGGGGTGCGGGCAGCCCCCAGAACTACGCGACCCTCTACAACGACATCCACGCCGCCTACCAGAACGGTCTGCGCCACCACGTCAGCGGTGACGACGCGTACGCCGACACGGCCGTGGCGATCCTCAACGCCTGGTCGGCGAAGCTGACTTCCGTCGAAGGCAGCGCGGACCGTTTCCTCGCCGCGGGTCTCTACGGCTACCAGTTCGCGAACGCAGCCGAACTCGTGCGCGACCACCCCGACTTCGACCTCTCCCGCTTCCAGGAGATGCTCGCCAAGGTCTTCGCCCCGCTCAGCGACGACTTCCTGGTCCGGCACAACGGCGCCGTCGTCACCAACTACTGGACCAACTGGGACCTGTGCGCCATGGCGTGCGTCCTGGCGACCGGCATCTTCTGCGACGACAGCTCCCAAGTCGCCCGCGCGGTCGACTACTTCAAGCACGGCGAAGGCCTCGGCGCGATCAGGAACGCCATCCCGGTCGTGTCCGACGACGGCCTCGCCGAATGGCTGGAGGCGGGCCGGGACCAGGGGCACGCGCTCCTCGGCGTCGGCCTGATGGGCACGTTCTGCGAGATGGCGTGGAACCAGGGGTACGACCTGTACGGCTACGACGACAGCCGGTTCCTCAAGGGTGCCCAGTACGTGGCGAAGTGGAGCATGGGCGGGGAGGTCTCCTACACCGCGAACACCCGCGCGAAGGGCGCGATCGGGGGCTGGTCCGGGAGGGAGACGGCGTCCGCGGCGGCCGGTGTCGACCCCGCGATGACCCGCCCCATCTGGGCGATGATCGCCAACCACTACACGAAGCGCCGGGGGCTCTCGGCGTCGTACGTCACCCGGGCCGCGGCGAAGTCCTCACCGGAGGGCGGGGGCGGGGACTACGGCCCCAACAGCGGGGGCTACGACCAACTGGGCTTCGGCACGCTGGCGTTCACGCGGGATCGGGTGGCGGCGGTTACGGATGCGTCCCCACGCCCTTCGGCCAGTCCGACTACGACGACGTCCGGTGTACAGGACCTTGCCGCGAGCGGGTCCGGTGACGTCGCCGGTTGGTCCGCGGCGGCGGGGATCACTGCCGTGGCGGGGGGACTGCTGCTGCTGCGGCGACGCGGGGGTACGGACTAGGCAGCGCCGGGGCAGTCTTCGGCTGCGGACCCGGTGGGGGCTGGCCGCGCAGTTCCCCGCGCCCCCAGGGAGTTGCAGTCACCGGCACCACGACGGGACCGGAGGGCGGCTGCGGGCCGGTGGGGGCTGAGCGCGCAGTTCCCCGCGCCCCCAGGGAGTTGCAGTCACCGGCACCACTTCGCGACCGGAGGGCGGCTGCGGGCCGGTGGGGGCTGAGCGCGCAGTTCCCCGCGCCCCTGGGTGGGGACGGTGGACGCACCTTTGGACGCGCACGGCCCCCCGCGCGCCCGGGTGGGGACGGTGAACGCACCTTTGGACGCGCACGGCCCCCCGCGCGCCCGGGTGGGGACGGTGAACGCACCTTTGGACGCGCACGGCGTGAAGGGGGCGGGGGGGGGGGGGGGGGGGGGGGGGGGGGGGGGGGGGGGGGGGGGGGGGGGGGGGGGGGGGGGGGGGGGGGGGGGGGGG